>NZ_PUWT01000162.1:0-702 GCF_002968995.1 Photorhabdus hindustanensis | reverse complement strand
GACACTGACAACGGAGACACTGAGAGGGCAGGGAGAAATTAGTGCCGGCAGTGATGTTACCGTTAAGGCGAGTCATTTGTCTTTCTATGGAGGAAAGTTAAAAGCCGGGAACCAGGTTCTGTTACAGGGAGAGCAAAATCTTACGGTGCGTGACGCAGATATTTCAGGTCATGATATTGCCTTAATCTCCAGTGGTGGTATTTCTGTTTCATCTGGAGAAAACAATTCCACTGTGGCAGGTACACGGGCATTCTCCATTATTTCTGCGGCTAATACGTTACATATTCTGTCTGAACAGGGCATATCGCTTTCAAATATGCTAATTAACCGGGCGAAAAATATCTTTTTGGCGGGGAATGGGCGGGTTGATATTAATCAGAGTTTGGGAGCGGATGAAAATATTGAACTCCATGCTGGAGCAGGAGTAAATCTGAGAGGCATTTCTTTGACCGCAGGGAAAGATATTACCCTGACAAGCGGTCATTCGCTTGATATTGGCAAGATCACCGCCGGCAACAATTTAACCATGATTGCCGGCAGGGGTATTACTCATACTGAGGCAATTTTGTCAGCCGAAGGGGCAGTTGCAATCGCCGAAAACAGCACCGCGTTGCACTCAGCTGAAGGGAAATATATCCCGGTGACTTCTGCGCTGATTGATTTTGGATTGGGTAATGCACCCCGGCTGACAATACATGTCCC
>NZ_PUWT01000038.1:0-68969 GCF_002968995.1 Photorhabdus hindustanensis | reverse complement strand
TTTCAAATATAAATTAGGTCAGGCCGTACAAGTTATTATCAGCGGTGAAAAAGGGCATATCAAAGCCCGTGCTGAATATATTCATAGTGCTAGCCAGTATTTGATCCACTATCAGGCAGCAGATGGCCGTGCAAGAGATGCCTGGTTTGATGAGTATGAGCTTTCACACGCTGATTAAAGAGTGACTAATTCAGAGCATTCTGCTAATAGAGTGCTCGGTAGTAGTGATTCAATCCGGCGTGGTATTTAAAATGCCGGGGATTTATCAGACTGAAAAGTAGAAAGTTCTGATTACAACTGTTTCCAAGATGGAAAGAGTTCAACATGGTCGCTAAGCGGCCTTTTTTATTTAAGGGAAAGAGATGGCACAAAAGAAAGTCACGCTCACAGATGAGCAGAAGATTCTTTTCGATGCCTTAACTCCATTACAGCAGAAATTTGTCACTCACATTCTTAAGGGTAAGAACTTAACAGATGCTTACAGGCTGTCAGGGGGAAAGGCTAAAGGAGAATCAGCGCATACCCAAGCAAGTAGAATGATGAGTTTTGATAAGGTCAAAGCCTTTCTCGACGCAATGAACAAAGAAGCCGTTTCTGATGCCGTTATGAGCCGTCAGGAAGCCTTGGAACGACTGTCAGCAATGGGCCGAGTCTCTATATACGATATTGCTGAATTCCGTAACAGTCAGATAGGCGAGGATGAAGAAGGTAAACCAGTCTTTCAAGCTTCATGGCAATTCAAAGACTCAGCCCTACAAGACCCAATGTATCTCAGCGCAATCTCAGAACTGACGGCGGGTAAAGACGGCATCAAGTTAAAGCTTCATGATCCCAAGGCAGCCATTAAACAGTTGTCTGAACTGATGGGTTGGGAAGCGCCGAAGAAAACGGAAATTACGGGTGCTGGTGGCGGTCCGATACAAATTGACTTAACCGATGAGCAACTTGATGAAAGGCTAAAGGAGTTCGGATATGGCCGCCGCTCAAACAAGCTCAATGAGAAACTTACAGACTCTTGAAGCTTATCGACGAAGGGCTATAGAGAAAGCCCGATCATCTCTGATGGATTTCACGCTCTATACAAATGCTCAGTACGAAACAGGCTGGTTTAATGAGTTACTTTGTTTAGAACTCGATCAGTTTCTGAGTGATGTCGAGAACGGCAAGATGCCGAGACTGATGATATTTGCGCCCCCGCGTTCGGGGAAGAGCGAATTGGCATCTCGTCGGCTTCCGGCTTACGGATTAGGTAAGCATCCGAACTGGCACATTATTTCGTGTTCATACTCTTCTGATCTGGCTAATCGCATGTCACGCGACACGCAGCGCATTATCGATACAGAAAAATATCAAGATGTATTTCCGAACACGCGGCTCAATGGAACGAACATCAGAACACTGGCGGGCGGGGCAATTCGTACTGCGGAATTATGGGAAGTACTTGACGCTAAAGGTCAATTGCACGGCGGCTCTTATCGTGCTGCGGGTGTAAATGGTGGTATCACCGGGCAAGGGATGAATATCGGTATCATTGATGACCCGGCAAAGGACTACAAAACAGCTTCATCACCCGTTTATCAAGAAGCGGTCATGGACTGGTATGACACAACGTTCTTTACCCGAGCAGATCCGAAATTAAATGGCATCGTGATTATTCTTACACGCTGGCATCAGAATGACTTAGCAGGGCAACTTCTTAAACTGGCAGAGGAAGGCGGCGAAAAGTGGCGTGTGGTCAGCTTTCCAATGGAAGCAGAGAAGGAAGAGATCCACGTCCTGAACGGCAAAACGTACCGCTTGAGGAAGCCGGGTGAAATCCTGTTCCCTGAACGTATGCCACAGGATTTCGTCGATAAATGTAAACAGCGTGGCTCGCTTGTCTGGAATGCTTTGTATCAGCAACGTCCAACGGCAAAAGGCGGCGGCTTAATCAAATCAGAGTGGTTTAAAGAGTATACTGTCTTACCGCCGATAAGCTGGAGCACAGTTTATGGCGATACAGCACAAAAAATCAAAGAAGCCAATGATTTCTCCGTTTTTGAGCTGTGGGGCTTGGGTGAAGACGGCAAGATGTACCTGATTGACATGATCCGTGGTAAGTGGGAATCGAAAGAGCTTAAGCGTCGTGCAGTCGCTTTTTGGACAAAATGTAAGGCGAGAAAAGATTGCGGTTCTTTGATTTCGATGAAGATAGAAGATAAAGCCTCTGGCACCGGGCTGATTCAGGAAATCCAGACAGAGGCCCTATGCCCTGTCATACCCATTCAGCGAGATAAGGACAAATTCACACGGTTGATGGATGTTCAAGGCTATATCGAATCGGGTTACGTTTATTTACCCGCGGAGGCTGAGTGGATAAATGATTTTCTCGCTGAGATGGAATCTATCACTCCCGATTTCAACACGCATGATGACCAGTTAGATCCGATGATGGATGCCATTTCCGATATGAAATCTGGTGATTTAGGTGTGTGGGAAGTTTTAGGACGATAACACTAGAAAATAACGGTTTCATATCAAAATCACTCCGAAATGATTTTTGTGTTTTTATTAACAATTTAGTAACAAATAAAAGTGCCTGATTTGACAACAAAGATTGAGGGTTTTATCCGTTTTGGCGACAAATTTAAGTGAACCTCAAACCCTCAGTTCGCTTAAGAGCCATTATGTTAAATAGAGCCGAATTTTAACAAATTTCAGTGAGGAAGCTATGACCCGTAAAAACCGCCGAAGCGGTGCAAAAAAGCCCGTTAGGACTGCTGATGGGTACAACAACTTTACTGCAAAACTGGGTAGCTATACATCGAACATTCAAACCGGTGGTACCTACATACCTGGCTACATCTCGCGCAACCGAGTTCAAATTGAGTTTGGCTATCGCAGTTCCTTCTTGATTGGCGCGGGCGTGGATGCGATGGCTGATGATATGACACGTAAAGGCATATCAATTAGTTCAAGGATGAAGCCAGATGCAAAAGGAAAACTGGAGACGTTTTGGGAAGATATCGGGATTTGGGACGAACTCAATAACACGTTGAAATGGTCTCGTTTGTACGGTGGTGCACTGCTTGTGGTGTTGATTGACGGACAAGACCCGTCAACGCCTCTCAACCTTGAGACGATTGGTGAGGGGCAGTTCAAGGGCACACTGTGTCTTGACCGGTGGATGGTCAAACCGACAGACAGTGACTTGGTAAAAGAGTACGGCCCACACTTCGGAAAACCTAAGTTCTATAATGTGGTAATTAATCAACAGGGAATTCCACCCTGGAAGATTCACCATTCCCGTGTCATTCGAATGGAAGGCGACACGTTGCCATTTCAGCAAGCTTTGACCGAGAACGGCTGGGGGATGTCAGTGGTAGAGCGCATTTTTGAGCGAGTTCAAGCGTTCGATACTGCAACGGTAGGTACGACTCAACTCATTCACAAAGCGCACTTGCGGACGTATAGCATTGATGGTTTAAGGAAAATATTAGCTACAGGCGAAGGAAGTCCCGTATATGCCGCACTGATGAAGCACATGGACATGATCCGCGAGTTTCAGACTATAGAGGGTATGACGATGATGGACGCGTCGGACACTTTCCAGACGCATAGCTACTCGTTTGCCGGTATTGCTGATGTTATCCTACGGTTCGCCGAACAAGTGTCTGGGGCGACGGGTATCCCATTAGTTCGCTTATTTGGTCAATCGCCGTCTGGTTTCAGTACGGGCGACGGTGACTTAGAAAACTATTACAGCCGGGTTAACACGCTTCAAGAAAGACGTCTCCGCAGGCCGTTGAGATGGTTGCTTGATATCTCGCATCGATCACTATTCGGCGAGCCACTTCCTAGCGATTTCACTTTCGAATTCAATAAATTATGGGAAATGTCAGACACAGACAGAGCAACGATGGCAAACAATGTTGCTTCCGCTATCGGTACATTAGTAGATCGTCAAATTCTGCCAATCCATGCAGCTATGACAGATTTACGTAACATGGCTGACATCATCGGTATTGGGGGTTCAATCACAGATGAAGACATTGAAAGCGCAAAAGCGCTCTGGGAGGAGTCTGAATCTGAGACCAGCCCTCCGCCGACGTTCGGAAATTCAGTACAACAAAAGCCTACAGGCGATAGTCAGCCAAATAAATCAGATCATCACTGGCTCTTACGATGGTTCGCAAGCTAGCGCGGATGCCGTCTCTGGTCATCTTATCGACTACTCGCATGTTCTTGACGATTGGATTACTTCCGTCGCGCATAAAATGTTCATGCAGGTTGAAGGTGAAGAGTGGCGTCAGTGGCGTTCTGTGTCGCAAGAGATTTCAGAGGGTTTGCGTAATGTGGTTGGAAATACCCCGATAGGTCAGGTCACTCAAGATATCGTGTATCGGCAAATCCAACTGATGAAATCACTACCGCTCGAAGCCGCCGAACGTGTTAAAGAGATTCAGGATAGAGCAATACAGGCGGTTATCAATGGCGAACGGCCAGATGAGCTTTATCAAATGATTATGGAATCAGGGAATGTTGCTGCTGGCCGTGCGCGAATGATAGCGCGTACTGAGATTGGCAGAGCGACAACGGCCCTTACGCAAGCCCGAGCACTGTCTGTAGGTTCTGAGGGTTACTGGTGGCGTATCGAAGGTGCAGGAACGCGACCATCACATAAGAAGATGAAAGATAAATTCGTGCGCTGGGAAGATCCCCCCACGCTTGACGGAATGACCGGCCATGCGGGATGTCTACCCAATTGCAAATGCTGGCCGGAAGTTCACATTCCACCGCCAAGGAGTTAGAATTAAAATCAGGGTGCCGTTAGGATAATGGTAGTCTCGGGACAGGGTTAGCAGCCTTCGGGTCATAAACGTTAAATGCTATGCGGCCTACTGTACGGGTTCGATTCCCGTGCGGCACCACCATCAATTACATCAACTCAACTCAGCCTCAGCGCTGAGTTTTTTAATGCCTGAAATTAGCAGGTAACTCATGAAATATTTTTTTACGACGAAGCTTGGAGAAACGCGCTATCTACAAGCAGATGGCTCTTTGCTGTGCAAGGATGTACCGATAGCTCGTACGGGCACTCAAACTTACCTGCCCGAAGAAATAGACCTCAAGCCCGATGTTAGCGGCTTGGTGACGGTTTATCGCACCGAAGATGAGGTTTTTTCAGATGAAACAATGGCTTCATTCGAGGGTGTGGTAGTCACATTGGACCATCCCGAAGACGAGAACGGGGATATTGTTTTTGTCAATCCCTTAAACTTTTCTGAACTGGCTTACGGACATATCCAAAACGTGCGTCGTGGTACCGGCGATAAGTCGGATTTGCTGATCGCTGACGTGCTTGTTAAGCGTCAAGAAGCCATCGATGCAATAAACGCGGGGATGACAGATGTCAGTTGCGGCTACGACGCGCAATACAAGCAGATAGCGCCCGGTAAGGGCAAACAATATCAGATTACAGGAAACCATCTCGCCATTGTCAAAAAAGGCCGGGCTGGTGGTCGCTGTGCCATCGGGGATTCAGCCCCATTCAAATTCAAGAAGGAGAAGCCGGTTATGTCATGGCTTAAAAATTTGGCGAAAGCCGTTAAAACGAAAGATGTCGACGCGTTAGATAAACTCATCGATGAAGCGCCGGAACTTCCCTCTGACGGAATGACCTCTATTCCGGGCGCGACAATCAACATCAATGTACCCTCTCAGGCAACAGCATTACCGCCTGCGGAGCGTACTACGGTTGATGACACGCCCGACAACCCTGAAAAAAAGACAGAGGATAACGATGTACCAGAGTGGGCGAAAAAAATTCATGGATTCGATATCAACGCGTTTAGATACGCTGGAAGGAAAAACTGCGGACAGTAACCCTGATGACGAAGAGGAAGACGCTAAAGTAACAGGTGATGCTGCCTATCGCCGCAATATTATCGCTGACGCGGAGATTATTTGTCCGGGATTCAAGCCTACAGGGGATAAGTCCCTCAAAAGACAAGTGCTGAATCATGCCATGCGTACTGGCGATAGCCTGAAATCATTCGGCATCAGTGATTTTTCCAAGACCCCAAAGGCAACTGTTGATGCTGTATTTAACGCCGCAGTAGAAATTAACCGGCAAAAGAACCGACTCAATCCCACCGCTTTTCAAACTGTTGATGCTGCTAGTTCGGCAGTGGGATCAAAGCACTCTACACCGGCACAACTGAATGAGTTGTACGCCAACATCTGGAAACGTAACAAATAAGGTAAATACAATGGGTGGAATTTCTTATCTTGACCGGATGCCGCTGGGCATTCCGGGTTCTGTAACTCGTCCCCGTGACCTGACTATTCAGCCTGAAACCTTCGATCCCAAGAAAATTTTTAGCGGGTATGGGCTGGTGGGGAAATATTCGAACGGAAAATTTGTCCCGCTTGAGGACGGCGATACCGTGGACAAAGTGAAAGGTATTCTCGTTCGCCCCTATCCTATCCAGTCGCAAACAGATCTGGCTTATCTCGGGATTAAAGTCGGGTCCGCTGCTGACAATCTGAAGCGGGGTTATATCTGCGTATCGGTGGGGGCATCCGCTGCAACAGCCGGTAAAGGTAATCCGGTTTATGTGCGCGTCGCCGGGGCTACAGCCGATAGCCCGCTAGGGTCATTTGTGCTGACACCAGATGCCACAGCGAAAAATACACCGGCGTTGCCGGGTGCCGAAGTGATGGGGCCGGGCGACGCTAACGGCAACATTGAAATCGCATACAACATTTAAGGAATGATGAATGTTTACTATTGACAGAGCAACAGTGGATTCAACTGGCGCGTTTCTTATCGGTGAGCTGGAACGCAGGGACCAGACGCTGAACATGCCGCTTGTGTCAGTCAAGTGGTCGCGTGACATGCCGCTTCGTACTGACGTTTCTATTGCTGATGAAGTGTCTTCATACACCAATACCTCACTTGCGGCGGCTGGTGGTTCAAACCCTAATGGCAAGAACTGGGTCAGCAAAACCTCAACGGCTAATGCTGGGCCAAGCCTCAATATTGAACGTACAGCTCAAGCATTGGAGCTATGGGGAATGGAAGTTGGCTATACTGTAACCGAGTTAGCTTCGGCTATGCAAGTCGGGCGCCCTATTGACAGCCAGAAGTATGACGCGATGAAGCTGAAATACAACATGGACGTTGATGAGCAGGTCTACATTGGAGATACGGAAAAAGGGATGTGCGGGTTATTAAATATCCCGCAAGTTATCCCGCGTGCAGCAGCGGCTCCGTGGACGGCTGCGACAGACCCGGACGTTATCGTTCAGGACTTTAATATCCTTCTTACTGACGCGTGGATATCTTCTGGCTACGCGATTTGTCCGGGTAAAGTTGGTCTGGCACCTGAGTTATTCGGGTTGTTGTCGAGCAAGAAAGTATCCTCTGCCGGGAATATTTCCGTATTGGAATATGTGAAGATCAACTGTATCACATTCCAAGAGAACGGTGAGCCACTAGAGATTGTTTCAATGAAATGGGCCTCTAAGCGCGGTGCGCGGGGTGCGCACAGGATGATCGCCTATACACAAGAAGAGCAATATATCCGCTTCCCGCTGGTACCCCTGTTGAATACACCGCTGGAATATCGCGGCTTGTGGCAACTGACAACTTATTATGGTCGTTTGGGGCAAGTTGAAACGCCGTATGCGAATACCATTGCTTACTTGGATGTTCCTGTTCAGTGATA
Source organism: Photorhabdus hindustanensis (assembly GCF_002968995.1). Classification (NCBI taxonomy): domain Bacteria; kingdom Pseudomonadati; phylum Pseudomonadota; class Gammaproteobacteria; order Enterobacterales; family Morganellaceae; genus Photorhabdus; species Photorhabdus hindustanensis. The sequence continues at coordinate 61,257 of NZ_PUWT01000038.1, read as the reverse complement.
AAGGGTGATGAAAATGAAATATCTCGTTTCATGTAAAGCCATCTTGTGTTTTGAGGATGGACGCGCCGTCACGCTTGATCCCGGTATCCACGAATATACGGATGATGTCGCAGGACATTGGGCCTTTCCTTTTTATGCTCAGGCGTTAGACAATCCTGTTGAGGAGCATGACGACAAAAAGGAGAGGGCTGGCAATGGCAAAAAACAGTCTTCTTCCGACAGTTGATCAATTCCGTACAGACTTCCCAGAATTTTCCGATGAAACTTTCTACCCCAACGCAGCAATCAATTTCTATCTCAGCCAGGCAGATAATCTGCTTGACCAAAACGTACACGGTGATCAGTTCGTCTATCTGGCTGAACTCTTCACTGCGCATTACGTCGAGTTGAGGGGAAAGACTATTGCGGGTACCTCTATCAGCGGCAAAGTAAATACTGCGGGTGGCGGCGTATTGACGTCGAAATCCGTAGACAAAGTTTCAATGAGTTACGACACGTCAGGGATTATCAACCCCGATGCTGGCTTTTGGAATAACACCGCCTATGGACGCGAGTTCTTCTGGTGGTGGTCCATGTTTGGCGCGGGCGGGAGGCAACTGTTATGAAAAGCGGTCTGACAATCAAAGCTGACAATGCGGCTGCAATACTGGAATCCCTCAAAAAGCTGTCAGGTATGGATGTGCTGGTGGGTATCCCGGCTGAAAATGCTACGCGTGAAGAAGGGGAAGCGCTGAACAACGCAGAAATCGGCTATCTGCAATCTACCGGGGCAACAGTGGAACTGGATGGCGAAACTGTCACTCTCCACCCCCGACCTTTCCTTGAGATCGGTATTGATGACACCAAGGACCGCACAGCCTTGTATTTAAAAGCGGCGGCAGAGTTTGCACTGGAAGGAAAGCAAGATGCCGCCATTCGTGAACTGGAACGGGCAGGTCAAATCGCGCGTGATGGCGCAAAGAAGGTCATTGGTGACGGCGATCGACTGACGCCAATTGCTGACGCAACGAAAGAGGCTCGGCGCAGGCAAGGGATACCGGGCGACAAACCGCTTTACGCTCACGGCTACTTGCTGCGCTCTATCAACTATGTTGTGAGGAATAAAAATGCCGTTTCTTGATGTCACTGAGGTTTTATTTGATCCCGACTTCTGCGATACGACACTGAAATATACCCGGCGCAAAGTCATTGTCGATGATGATGGGTTTGCGACTTCGGAAAAAACCACAAAAGGTTTTGCCGGAGTGGTGACCGTTGATAGCTCTCTTGAAGCCCAGATGAGAATAGCCGGGCAAGTCGTCAGCGGTAATATTTTGATTATCACAACAGAACGGCTGATATCTGGGGAAACCGATAAAACGGGCGATGTTGTGACGTATCAGAACCGGGATTACTTAGTTAAATCTGTTGATCCGTATACGGCTTATGGCGCCGGTTTTGTTCAAGCACATTGTGAGCTATTGCCCTTTGATGGAGGAACACCCGTTGAGTGACAGCACCCAACCCGGCTGGCTCACACCGGTGTCAGCCCCGGACTATGATCGTGAAGTTGAAAGAAAGCTGTCACGCTGGATAAGTTCAGTAAGTGGCTTGACGGGGAAAATGATGTTCCCAAAATGGCAACCTAATGATGAAACGCGAGTTTTTCCTAGTCACGATACTAACTGGTGTGCGTTCGGGATTTCATCGATAGTTTCAGATGATACGCCCGCTTTCGTTAATCAAACTGATGAAAGTACCGAATTATGGCGACATGAGAAAATCGAATGTCTTATCTCATTTTATGGCCCTGCCGGTCAACATCATTGCACGCAATTTCGTGACGGGATCACGCTCAGTCAGAACAATGCCGAGTTAAATCAGGTCGGTCTTTCGCTCAGTAACTACGGCCGTATTTTTTCAGCGCCCGAACTTATTAATAACCAGTGGGTGCGTCGTTATGACATGACAGTCACCTTGCGGCGAAAAGTCGAGCGTGAATACGGTGTTAAATCGCTGGTGGACGCGCCTGTCAAATTCTTTGGAGATTAAATTATGCAGGGATTACCTGTTTCAAATATCGTCAATGTGACGATAAACATGGCCCCGCGTGCCGCGCAATCCCGGAACTTCGGCTCACTACTGATTGTGGGCGCAAGCAATGTGATTGATACCCATGAGCGGTTACGCCTGTATTCTGATATCGATGGTGTCGGCGCTGATTTTGGACTGACTTCACCAGAGTATCAGGCCGCGGCGCTTTATTATTCCCAGTCGCCACGCCCGGTTGATTTATATATTGGTCGGTGGGTGAAAGATCAATCGTTTGCCGCCTTAAGGGGCGCGATACTGACGAAGCAACAACAAGCTATCAGCAACTTTACGGCTATCACGGATGGTTCTTTCAAGTTAACGATTAACGGCAAAGAAGCGGTGTATAGCGGCATCGATTTCAGTAAAGAGACGAATCTGAATGGTGTGGCCCAACGGGTAGCGGAAAAGCTGAAAGATTGCGTAGTGACTTGGGATACATCCCGTTTCGTCATTTCATTGCAAGCATCGGGCACAGTGGGTTATGTCTCATCAGCAACGACAGGAACGTATATTGGCAACCTGTTAAAACTGAATCAGGGATCGGGCGCTATGGCTATCGAACCCGCCAAAGCAGAAACCATTGCCGAGGCAGTGGCGACACTGGGATCGGTGTCTAGTGGCTGGTATGGGTTGGTTATCGCTGATGACTCGCTGACGGATGATGACGTTCTCTCTGTTGCCGACTACATCGAATCCGCATCGGTATCCCGTATCTACGGACATACAGTGCAGAAAACAGATGCATCGGATACTGATGTTGATACCGATATTGGCTCAAGACTGAAAGCGGGCAACTATCAGCGCACGCTCTGGCAATATTCAACCGGTAAACCCTATACCGTGGCTTCGCTGTTTGGGCGGATGTTTACGGTCAATTTCAACGGTAATAACACCACTATAACCCTGAAATTCAAACAGGAACCGGCTGTAACCGCTGAACGCCTCACAACAACCCAGGCTAACGCCTTGAAGAAGAAAAACGGCAACGTGTTTGTTAAATACAACAACGACACGGCCATTATTCAAGAAGGGGTGATGGCGAACGGGGATTTCATTGATGAGCGCCACGGTCTGGACTGGTTACAGAACTACGTTCAGAACAACCTTTATAACCTGCTTTACACCAGCACTGGCAAGATCCCGCAGACCGATGCCGGTGTGACGCGCTTACTCACCAATGTTGAGCAGTCACTTGATCAGGCTGTTACTAACGGGCTGGTGGCCCCCGGTGTCTGGAACGGTGGACAGATTGGACAAATTCAGCCTGGTGACACGCTGACTAAAGGGTATTACGTCTATGCCCCGGCCATTGCGACACAGGCACAGGCTGACCGGGAAGCCCGCAAAGCGCCGGTTATTCAGTGCGCTATCAAACTGGCTGGTGCTGTCCACTATGCTGATGTCATTATTAATGTAAATAGGTAAGGGCTTATGGCTACATATTCATTTATGGATGTTTCAGCATCCCTAACCGGCCCGACCGGGGTTATTGATATGGGTTACGGTTCGGCGACATCCGAAGAAGGACTCACAATCACGATGACCGAAGCCAAGAACACGATGACTATCGGTGCCGATGGTGAAGGGATGCACTCGTTACATGCAGGCAAATCCGGCTCTATCACAGTGAACTTGCTGAAAACCTCACCGACGAATAAGAAACTGTCACTCGCTTACAACGCGCAATCACTGTCATCCAGTACATGGGGAAACAATGTGATTGTGATCCGCAACCATGTGTCGGGTGAAATTACCACTGCGCGGGGTTGTGCCTTTCAGAAGCAACCGGATTACACCAACGCCAAAGATGGCGGCACGGTTGCGTGGGTGTTTGACTGCATCAAGATAGACCAAGTTCTAGGGGAGTTTTAACGATGGAATTTGAAATCAATAATATTCAGTATCGCACGGCAAAACTGAGCGTGTTTGATCAACTCAAAGTATCCCGTAAGTTGCTGCCCGTTCTGGCCGGGTTAGTGTCTGATATTCGTGCCGTGCAGGCGATGGCACAAGATAGAAACATGGAGGGCGCTTTAGAGAAGGCGCTGCCTAAAATCGCCCAAGCCGTCTCTGACTTAAGCGACGAAGATTGCAATGCGATTCTTTACCCCTGCTTATCAGTTGTCTCGCGTCAGCACGGCAAAGGATGGACGCCCGTTTTTTCACAAGGGGTATTGCATTTCGATGACATTGATTTGCCAACACTATTGCAGCTAGTCGCGAGAGTAATCGGGGATTCACTGGGAAATTTTTTGCACGCACTCCCCGACAACGAGACGCCGTTCCCGCCAGCGGCTTAGTCCTCGATTGCCTGCCTGACGGGGAAGATTATCTGATGCGCCCCGTTGACGCCGGCTATATCAAATACCCCGATCTCTTAAGCGGTGCTGTTGACCTGGCGGATATCGCCCGTATGAACGACTGGTTGGATTTAAAAGCCGATAATGAGGCCCGTATAGCACGCTGGAGAGACGCAAATGAGCGGTAACGTTGACACAATTAAAGACTTCCTTATCAGTCTCGGGTTTGATGTAGACGAAAAAGGCCGGGGTAAATTTGATGCCGTATTAAAAGGTGTCACTGCTAACGTGCTAAAAGTCGGCGCAGCCGTTGAAGGGGCCGCACTCACCATTGTCGGTTTTACCACTAAAATTGCTGAGGGCTTGGATAAACTCTACTGGCAGTCACAGCGTACCGGGGCCACCGTTGCGGGTATTAAAGCGCTCGGTTACGCCGTCGCACAAATGGGGGGCAGCGCAGAAGCCGCGCAAGGTGCGCTTGAAAACATGGCGCGGTTTATGCGTAATAATCCCGGCGCGGAGGGCTGGCTTAATCGCCTTGGTGTTCAGACTCGCGACTCATCCGGTCAGATGCGTGATGCTGCGAGCATACTGGCGGGTGTCGGCCAGAAACTGAGTAGTATGCCTTACTACCGGGCTAATCAGTATGCCCAGATGCTCGGTATTGATGAAAATACCTTAATGGCTATGCGCCGTGGCTTAGCCGGTTTCACTGCCGATTATCAGATGATGTTGCAGAAAACCGGGTTCAATGCCGATAAAGCCGCGCAGCAAGCCAATAAATTCACTACCGCGCTACATGGCTTTAACGCGTTATTGGGTATCTTACGGGATAAGATTGGTTCAAATCTCGCCAACGGTTTAGCGAGTTCCTTCGACTCGTTACGTCAGAAGATACTCGATAACTTCCCAAAAATTGAAGCCACACTCACAAAGATCATCAAAGGCATCTTATGGTTTGCTGATGTCTTTAGCAGGATGGTTTATCGAGTCGTACAGGGCGTCGGGGAAATTATCGGCTGGTGGAAAGGACTGGATGAAAGCAGCAAGATGCTGATTGCCATGTTCGGTGCGATTGTTGTCGCGTGGCGTCTTCTGAACAGTGCGTTTTTAATGTCGCCCATTGGCATGATCACCGTGTTAATCGGTGCGCTTCTTCTCCTCTATGACGACTATAAAACATGGAAAGAAGGGGGTAAGAGTCTAATCGACTGGAGCAAATGGGAAAAAGATATCGACCGCGCGGTTAATGCGTTCAAAACAATAGGGAAGTGGATTAAGAAAGGCATTGACGGCATCGGCGGCTGGAAAAATGCTTTTCTGATACTCGGTGGCATCGTTGCGACAACGTGGGCCGTAAAGATGCTGGCGGGATTCGCGAAAGTGTCGGCGGCATTAACCCCCTTGCTAGCTCGCCTCGCTCCACTCTTGGGGCTGGTGGCATACGGTGGATACTTATACAGTGACTGGGACAACATCAAACAAAGTGCAGCGTCATCGTGGGACTACAACACCCGACAAATTAAAAGAGGGATTGGCGATTTTGGTCAATGGCTGGGTATAAATAATGACTGGGCGAGCAAGCACCAAGGCGGTTTACCTAATCCAATAACCGCAGATATCCCCGGCATGCCCGGTGCGCCTATGCCACCTCCCTCACCCGAATATGATGAAAGAGGATTACGTAACAACAATCCCGGTAACTTGAATTTTGCGGGACAACGAGGCGCAACAAGGGAAAACGGAGAGGGGCGTTTTGCCCGATTTGAAACGGCATTTGATGGTTTGCGAGCGCTCTCACGACAGTTAACGTTGTACGCTAAGCGTGGACTCACAACAGTCCGTGACATTATCACGAAATATGCGCCACCCGAAGAAAATGATACCGAAGGCTACATTGCGTTCCTCGCAAAGTGGCTCGGTGTTGATCCGAACGCCCAGTTAAATTTACAGGACCCGCAAATGCTGACAGCGATGATGAACGGCATCATCCATCGTGAAAACGGTCGCAATCCCTACAACAGCGAGCTCATCAATAAAGCCGCCTTTGCAGGCAGTGGCAGCGTTCAGCAAACGACCAACATTACTGTTCATGGGGCAACCGATGCGAAAGCGACGGCGAATGAAATCGCGAGTCGGCAAAATGGGGTGAATGCCCGTCTGATACAACAGGTGAGCTAATGGATATCTTATCAGCGATTTTTCAGCAACAAACCCGGTCGTTTGGCACTGAAAGCATGTTGCTTGTGCCGAGCGTCGTTATTGCTGAAAAGCACACAGACGCACTGGAAATTACCGAACATCCGGTAGAAATCGGGGCTGCGGTGAGTGACCATGCCTACAAAAAACCATCAGAAATCACAATGGAATTAGGCTTTGCGGGTGGGGGGTCATTGCTTGATTTTGTCGATACGTCAAAGATTGGCTTGAGCATGGGCTTAAGCCCGAAAGAGACCTATCAGAAAATTCTTGATCTCCAGGAGTTACGAGAACCCTTTAATGTTATTACCGGCAAGCGCACTTATGAAAACATGCTGATCAAAGCGATTGAAGTGACTACTGACCGGCATAGTGAAAACGTGCTGTTATGTACGTTGACATTACGTGAAGTGATTATTTCATCTACACAGGTTGTACAAGTGGCAGAAAAGGAATCAATGAAAACCGGGGTGAGTACGTCAGCCGTGGAGAATTCAGGTACTAAGGCCACGCAACCCGTTAACGAGTCTATTTTGTCACAGGCAAAAGGCGCTTTTATTGGTGCGTTTAAAAGCTATGTAGGGGGTGGCTGATGCAAGTCTCAGAAATTCCGCTTACAGCGAGCAATCAAATGTTTGCAATAAAGCTGGGTAATCAGAATGTGAAAATGCGTCTGATTTACCGTGATGCTGCTGGCTGGATTATGGATATTCAAAATAATGCAGGGGTTGATTTGCTGGTGGGTGCGCCGTTAATACCTGGTATTAACTTATTAGAACAATATCCTTATTTGGGGATCAACGGCATGTTAGTTATTGCCAGTGATGCAGACAGTGCGGAATACCCGACAGATACAAATCTTGGGTTATCCAGCCATTTATATTTTGTACAACAATAAGGTAAAAATATGAGTCAGAATTGGTTACGTCACTTTGAATTAATGCTATTGGATGATCACGGAAAAGGGATAGTTTTGTCAGATTTTAAAGTGACCTTTAATATCGAGTGGTTCACTATTAGTAATCCGCGCGTTGCAACGTTAAAGATTTACAATCTGTCAAAAGATACCAGCAATCGGATACTGGGTAGCGAATTTTCGAAGATAAAAGTTATTGTTGGCTATGACGGAATAACACCCACCGTTCCTGAGAGCGAAGTCGGCAAAGCCCGCACTGTTGAGCCGGGAACCACTGGACAGCGTGACGGCAAAAACTATGGTGAAATCTTTAGCGGAGATATTCGTTATACGATGACGGGTCGTGATAATCCCACTGATACGTATACGCTTATTCAGGCGTGTGACGGTAACGAAGCCTTTATTAATGCTTTCATCAATCAAACCTTAGCGGCAGGGTATACTCTGAATGATGTCTATAACCTTGCTTTACGTAGTCTGGAGCCATACGGTATTACCGCAGGGGCAAAACCCAAAATGCCGGATACTGTCTTTCCTCGCGGAAAAATGTTTTTCGAAAAGACGCGATATGTATTAGACAATATCGCGCAGCAATGTAAGGCCAAATGGCAATTTGTAGACGGTAAAGTGGAGATGCTGACGGATGAAATGGCTGTGCACAATGTCGTGGTGTTAAACAGCCGGACCGGGTTAATTGGTATGCCTCAGCAGACAATTGGGGCGGGTGTTAATGTGAAGTGCTTAATTAATCCGAATATCCGGGTAAATGGATTAATTCAGTTAGACGAAGGCTCGGTATATAGAACATCCCTACCTAATTCGGACATACAAATGTCTGGTGGGCGGTTAACCGATGAAAATGATAACGGGAACCTTTACGTCAGCGGCGTGTCTAATCCTCCAGCGAGTATAGCGACGGACGGTGTATATATCGTCAGGGGCATTATGTATACTGGTGACACGAGGGGTAATGCGTGGTATCAAGAAATGATGTGTGAGGCACGCGGGGCGGCTGATTTGTGGTCATCTTCTAATCTCAATAAAACGAATTAATTGCAATGAAATTAAATACTTTAATATTAACTATGGTTGCTCTTACGGGAGCAGTATCTACAGCAAATGCAGCATTTCAATGTTCTGGTTATCATATATCTGTAAATGATAATGATGGAATGATCCGAGTGAATGGGGAAAAGGTCACATCCCAAAAAATCGCCTTTATTAAAGAACAAGGTGATTATGCCAACACTAAAACAGACATGGGCCTTATGCCCGCCCGTGACGGCAACATGTATGGCTTTCAATTCATTAAGCGTAACGGCAAAGCGTGGCTGAACGTCCAGTTACTGCAAAACGCGATGGACGCACCGAAGATCATCGGCTCGTTTCCTTGTAAGAAAATTGCGGATTAATCAGATGTGAAACATCAGCAAGAACACACAAGAGGTCTGAATGAGTTCAGAGAAAATAGCTTTCATTTTTCCCGCCACAAAAGATGCCAGAGATAGGGAAGAACCGATCCTTAATTTTCGATGTCCAGCGTTGCCCGTTGAAACGAAAATCATTATTGCTGCCGCTTTTGTTGGGCTTCACCAATCTAAAGACTATCTAATTTCTATCGATATTACTGACAGCAACGGCACAACAATTCTACATGGTCGGACAGAAGATATACCCGCAAAGGTATCAGTAACCGCTAATGATCCCGATGCAGAACCAACAGACGTGCCGGGTTTTTTGAGCGCTTCGGTTTCGATTAGGGTGATAAATGCTGGGATTTATGTAATAAAATGTTCTATAGCTCGCGCTGATACGCCTGACGGGACTATTCATAAATCAGAAGCCTACTTTAGAATGGTTTCATCGGAGGCGCACAATGGGTAGTGAAAATTCTGTCATTGATGGCATGCGATTTTCTGATGGCCGGTGGTCATATACCGATACGCCACCAAGTAGACATTCACTTGATAATGGTTCATCATTCAAACAGGGTAGCGGAGATGGTGGAGGTGGAGATATGTTGGAAGCTCGTGTAGCTCGTCTCGAATCAGACGTTGAGCATATCAAAAAATCTATAGACGAAGTAAAAACTGACGTACGAGAAATGAGAAAAGACGCACGTTCAGACTTCCGCTTGTTATTTGGTGCGATAATTGCCGTGGCTCTTGGATTAGCTGGTTTAATGGCTAAAGGATTTCACTGGATTTAATTTAACAATCCTATTATTTACTAAACCGCTTAACTGCGGTTTTTTTTATTGCGAGGTCCCCCATTGGTTAAGTTGACAAAGCAAGAAATAAGACAGATTGGTGCCGATTATATCAGTTGTGATGCCTCAAATAATTTTCCATCCGAAGTTTCCTATTTAATGAAAAAGCATAAAGTCCCTAGGAACGCGATACGTATTGATGCGCGTCATCCTTGTGGGGAAGATTGCATTTTTATAAAAAAAGACGGAGTGGAATTTTGGGGTGGTTACATTGATGATCAGTTTTATGAAGAAATGAATTCATAACCCGCTTCGGCAGTTTTTTTTTATGGAGTTTTCACAATGCCCGTATCAACAGAATCCAGAACCGGCGATTTATCCGAAACCCTGAAAGCGATAAATCATTCTCTCTCTTCTCAGCTTAGAGTAGCGATACCCGGCATTATTCAATCCTTTAATGCTGAGGCGGTAACGTGTGTTGTTCAGCCTGCAATTAAAAGCGGTATTGCTGATTCTAAGGGGGAAACTACATCGGTATCCTTGCCGTTGCTGGTGGATGTGCCGGTTATCTTCCCAAGGGGTGGTGGTGTGACGTTAACCTTCCCGGTGAGAGCCGGTGATGAATGCCTGGTGGTATTTGCTGATCGCTGCATTGATTTCTGGTGGCAATCTGGCGGGGTACAAGAATCGGCAGATGACCGACAGCACAGCTTATCTGATGCTTTTGCTATTGTCGGTCCACAATCTCAGTCAAAGAGAATATCAGGTATCAGCACTCACACCGCGCAACTGAGAAGTGATGACGGCGCAGCATATATCGAACTTGATCCCGGCAGTCATAACATCACGGTTATCACACCGGCAAAACTTATCGCGACTGCAAAAGGTGGTACCGAAATCACTTCACCTGAAATCATCCTGAATGGCAACGTCACCATTAACGGCAACTTATCACAGGGCATGGGCGCTGGTGGCGGAACGGCAACGATGCAAGGCCCTGTCACCGTGAATAATGATGTGACAGCCGGTGGCGTAAGCCTTAAAAATCATGTTCATAGTGGCGTGCAATCAGGTGGCAGCAAGACAGGAGGTCCCCAGTGAGATATCGACGTGATGATCCTGATGGTGATTACAGTTTCGGCCAGGGGGATAATACTTTCCTGACGAATTCCCCCGAAGCTGTAGCCCAAGCAGTAAAAACCCGGCTTGCTTTGTGGCGTGGTGACTGGTTTCTGGATATGAAAGAGGGCACCCCTTACGTACAGTCTGTTTTGGGAAAGCGGCGATCTGATGTTTATATTCTTGCTGTTCGTGACCGGATATTAAAGACCAAGGGTGTTAAGTCAATTCTTTCATTTGATACACGCAATGACGGCACGACACGCCGCCTCACCTTCACCGCCACTATCGATACGCTTTACGGCCAAATAACGGTAACAAGCGAGGCATAATGTTAAATCTTGACACTTTGGGGCTGGCCGCAACTGTGACAGCTTCGGGCATCAGTGCGCCTGATTACCAGACCATTCTGAATAAACTCACTGAGTTTGCCCGTCAAATCTATGGCACTGATGCTTATTTGGAACCCGATAGTAAAGACGGACAGATGCTAGCAATTTATGCGCTAGCGATACATGACGCGAATAATGCTGTGATGGCTGCTTACAACTCGTTCAGTCCAGCATCCGCAACCGGTGCCGCATTGTCTAACAATGTAAGGATCAACGGGATAACCCGGCATAAATCCACATATTCAACAGTTGACGTTAAGTTAGTCGGCACAGTCGGCACTGTTGTGAAAAACGGTATCGTGCGAGATATCAACGGCTATAGCTGGAGTTTACCAAGTACCGTATCTATTGGGATACACGGCTTTGTTATCGCTACCGCTACATGCCAGACTAAAGGCAATGTCACTGCGTTAATTGGAGATGTTTCGATTATCGGCACGCCAACGCAGGGCTGGCAAAGTGTGATAAATCCTTCAGCCGCTACGCCCGGACAGCCGATTGAGTCGGATACAGCATTGCGTGAACGGCAACGGAAATCTGTTGCTCTACCGTCTCGGACAGTGTTAGACGGGATACAAGGAGCAATCAGTTTAATCCCGGGCGTTGTTCGTCGGCGAGGGTTTGAGAATGATACTAATGTCACTGACAACAACGGCATTCCGCCTCATTCTATAGCAATGATTGTGGACGGTGGTGACGCTAAGTTAATCGCCCAAACCATCGAAACCAAAAAAGGACCGGGAGCGGGTACATTTGGCGATACTGAAATTAAGGTAGCGGATAGTTATGGCATTCTGCATCCGATTCATTTTTCACGACCTAAAGACGTTCCTGTCTTCGTTGAAATAACTTTGACGGCATTTGAGGGATATACAACATTAGTCGGTGATAGAATCCGGGCCGCAATTGCAAGTTATATCGACGCTCAGTTAATTGGTGATAACGTTTATTTAAGTCGTTTATTTTCTCCCGCTAATTTACGTGATGAAGAGGGTTTAACTTATGATATTTTCGAAATACAAATCGGCAGATCCGAAGATGATGTATCACCGAGCAATTTAATTGTGACATTTGATGAAGCGGTTACATGTAAGCCAGAGCATATTAAGCTAATCGCGAGGTGACAATGAGAGATTATTTATCACTTATTACCCCTCAGCACAGAACGGCAAATAAATTTGTTACCCACATCGATTTAATTACCCGGCCACTGTCTAATATTGCTACTGTTGCAGGTTTTTTGAATACCCAATTCTCAATTGATGAGGCGGTTGGGGTTCAGTTAGATGCGGTGGGTGAATGGATCGGGCTTTCACGTTATGTCAAAACACCTATCGTTGGCGTGTATTTCGCACTTGATACAGAAGGGGTTGGATTAGATGAAGGAAGCTGGAAGCGACAATATGATTCTGATTCCGGCTTTACTGAACTGGATGATGAAACTTACCGAACTATATTGCGTTCTAAAATAAGAGCCAATCACTGGGATGGTACAAATGAAATGCTTGCGGAGATTTATCAGGGAGTTATTCCCGATGAGTCAGTATTAATATTCTTCGTCGATAACCAAGATATGAGCATGGATGTTTATGTTACAGGCGGAGTTGTGCCAGAAGTTGTCAAAGCAGTCATTCAGCAGGGGTATTTAAATATTAAACCGGGCGCGGTAAGGGTTAATAATTATACCAACTCAGAAAACAGAGGGGTTATTTTTGGTTTCGATTCAGATAGTAAATATATCGCCGGATTTGATACTGGCGGTTGGCCCATTCTATTAAATTAAGAGTAAATAAATGGCTAAGAATGAATTTTTAACTTTCGGCATAGCTGAGGGTGCTAATGTATTATCAAATGAAGAATACGCAGCATTAGCAGCGCGTGTTAACGGATTTAGCGCCGGTGTTGCTAAATCTCGTGAATTAAATAAAGCGTGGCGTCAGTCATCTATTATTACGCATATTCTTGCTGATTTTATCGCAAAGGAATCGGGTAATGATGTTCTGGACAATGGAAATATCGACGCACTGAAAAGTAATTTGGCATTAGCAATTAAAAATGCATTGCCGGAAGTGCGGGATGCCACTATCTCAGAAAAAGGCATCACCCAACTCACAGACAAAACAGGTAACAGTAATACCCTTGCAGCCACTCAGAAGTTAGTTACTGATGTGAATAATAATGCCAACACCAAGCTCGCCAAATCCCAAAACGGTGCCGACATCCCTAACAAAAGTGAGTTTGTGAAAAACCTCGGGTTGGTGGAAACGGTGGAGAGGGCGAATAATGCGGTACCGAACAGCCGGAAAATTAACGGCAAGGCGTTGACCGGGGATGTCAGTTTGAATGCGGGGGATGTGGGGGCTTTTCCGGGAGTGACTTATTTTGAGAGTATCCCGACACGTAGTTATGTTGGGGCTTGGGGCGGGTCCGGGAACGCAGGATGGACGAAAGGTATTAACATCGGTGTGGTGGGTGGTGATGTCGGACAAATATATATATCACCGGAGGGTGAGTTATACGCATATTTCTTGAACACCAATGGAAGTGTAAATGGCGGTATTGTTAATGTCCCAGTCGGCGTTCCTATTCCATATCCATCCCGTTATACACCCGCAGGTTATTTTACGTGCAACGGTCAAACATTTGACAAATCTCGCTACCCAAAGTTAGCAGAAGCTTATCCTGCCGGTAGAGTACCTGATTTAAGAGGCGAGTTTATCCGTGGTTGGGATGATAGCCGTGGTGTCGATCCGGGGCGGGTGTGCGGAACCTGGCAAGGAGACGCAATCAGAAATATTACGGGCGATTTTGGTAATCCAACAACAGAAAATGGCAGCGACGCATCCGGTGCATTCAGTTACACATATCGACCTGGCGGCAGAGCGCAAGGCGCAGGAGGCGGCTCTGTATCGTTTACATTTGATGCATCTCGTGTCGTCCCCACAGCTAATGAAAATAGACCCCGCAACGTCGCATTCAATTACATAGTGAGAGCAGCATAATGACAGAACAGAAATACTCTTTAGAACATGAAACAGCCGTGCTAGGTAAAGACGGGTTAGCGATTCAAGCGGGCTGGATTAAGGTTTATCACTCTAATCAGATAACGAGAGAATTCACAAACTCTGATATTGAGTATGTGATGCTTGGCGTCAGTTTGTCAGCAGGCGCTTATCCTGACGCGCCAGAGCTACCTAAATCTCACGATGTGGCTGTGTGTCGTAGTGTAGACGGCAAGTGCTGGGAAATCCTCCCGGACTATCGCGGAAAAATCGCTTACGACACGCTGACTCGTGACCCGATTGAGATATCTGAAATTGGGGAATTGCCGAATACGCTGACATTCAAGAAACCACCGACTGATTTTGATAAATGGGATGGCACACAATGGGTAGTTGATAAAGACTTACTCAAAGCTCATCAAATCAACGAAGCAAAACAGAAACAAGCAACACTGTTACAGCAAGCAAATTACACAATCTCATTACTGCAAGATTCTGTTGACTTAGAGATGGCTACAGATGAAACACGCGAGTCTCTTCTTGAGTGGAGAAAATACAGAGTGCTACTGACTCATACAGATGTGAGTCAAGCGCCTGATGTGAAGTGGCCGGAAGTGCCGAAGTAACGAACAAAGAATTACCGCAAGACAGCTTGAAACTGTGTTGTGGTAATGCTTAGTTATGAGACGTAAAAGGGACGTGAAAGTTTTCATGCGTATTCGATGTTTTTCTAACTTTTGCGAAATAGTACGTTGTGAGCCGCGGTTTTCGCTGTATCTAGTTGTTTTAAAACGTAGTTCTATGCTCTCATAATCGCTTGGTCACTGGTTCAAGTCCAGTAGGGGCCACCAGATTTTAGCTGTGAAAACAGATAGATAGACCACTCAAGCAAGAGTGGTTTTTTTATGTCTTTTAGCCAGTGCCCCCTTTTTGTCCCCTGAGAAAATTTTTATGTCCCTGTTGTACCATTGTTCATACACAAGGAAGATTATTTTTTGACCGAACGAACCAAACGCGAAAAAAATTTTCTGCCAATGAAAATATATTTACTTAACTTAGTCGATTTCAATTTTCTAATAGCCACGAGACCACGCTAGTACTGTGTTTTGCAATTTCCTTCGGCTTATCTTCGTGATCTTACTTCTTACGTAAAATAGAAATATTCCATTACTATCATTGAATTAACCTTTCTGCTGTGCTCCTTCCTAAATCTACAAACTGAAATTTCCTAAAAATCTTTTCAATCATTTCAGTTTGTGATTTCTCCCACTCCGCCAGTGCTGGCGCGGTTTGGCAGTTTGCCTTGTAGGATTTTAAAACTGAAAAAATTTTTTGACCCAAAGCGTGCAGGCGGGTGCGGTGTAGCGCCGTTTTCGCCATAAGTTCACTTATTTCGTCATAAGCGCAGTGAGACAAACCGCCACCAGGGTGTTTATTTGATTCTTGAGTCAGATAATACAATCGGTTAAAGTATCGCTGCCATCGGCAAAATCCGATGGTCAGGGGGTCGCAGCCTTGAACGAACATCCCACTGGTAAGGTTGTTTTCTTACCAGTGTGCCTGTTATCGCTTTTTCTATGGCGGTTCAGGCAGGGGAGGCTATGCCTCGCCGGATTGGATGTTCTCCGGTACTACCCCTGCTGAGATATGGCCTAGCCGGTATTTTGACGAAAATAAGCAGCCTATCAAACGAACCGTCCGAAATGATTTACCAAACAATTCTGATATCACATAAGTTATTTCTATATCCAAAAAAGTAACGACAACTTTTAAATCACTAAGCTAATATAACACGCTGAATTATCAGTTTTTTATTACACTTATTACCCATTCCTTTAATATCAGAATTGTATTCAAGCTCTATGAAAGTATAAAAAAGCCCGCATGTTGCGGGCGAGATAATTGTATTTCAGACCATCAGAACACGAACCCGTAGCGTTGATTGATACCGCATTATTAACCTAGTACGCACATTATTAACCTGGTACGTATTGGTTTGATTGATAACAGTGCTGTGTGCATCTGGTTGCAGTTTATTAGGATATAAAAAAGGCCACGTATTAACGCAGCCTGTTAATTAATGGTGATTTTCATTCAATGGACAAAGTTAACTGATGTCCGATAGCCGATGCGACCTTACCCACCGTATCAATTTTAGTTGAGTGCCGTAAATCAAAGATACGGGTCACTTCCTGCTTTTTCACCCCCATACGGTTGGCTAATTCAATTTGCGTTAATTTGGAATCAAGAAACGCATTGAGCATAAGCACCTTAGAGGCCACGCTTAAGGGCACATCAACATAATCCTGTCCTACGGGGCCAGGAAGCGGGATTTTTTCATTATCTTCGAAGTAAAATTCAAAGGCAGTTATTAGCGCATCGAGTGCCATCTCTAGCGCCTCTTCCCGTGTATCCCCCTGGGTTAAAGCTTCGGGGATATCCGGGAACGAGACGAAATAACCGCCCTCTTCGACTAGCTCTAGTGTGACTGGATATCGCATATTTTTAATGGTGAACTTGTGCGAGAACCCGCCCCTTGAGAGGCGGGTTTTTATCACAATCCTAATTGCTTAATGATTGCTTTCCTCAGCGGCTCTTTGATCTCTTGGCTAGGGTGCCTCGGCATAATGCTTCGTTTCCCCTGATATCTCAGTTTCAGATGGTTTGTCCCATTTGAAACTTCGACGCCTTGAGCTTCCAGCCACCGTCTAAACTCGCTTTGCTTCACCACTCCTCCATTCTGTTGAACATATAAACACAGTAAACATTTATGCTTACCATGTCAACATTTTTGTTTACTATATAGAAAAGGTAAAAATAAACCTTACCGAAGAGAAGCCAATCAATCTAGCCAATCACAGGAGAATACTTCTGTTTCAGCTCATCCGATTTATAAGCCGTGTTCCTTATCGCGCTGGCGTTCTTCGGCGTACCTGTGTTGTGGTGCGTATAGGCGGCAGTCTGTTCCGCCAGTACTTTAACCACATCCAGCATCTCTAACATCAAGGTCATGACACTGATTCACTGGCTTCCTACCCAAACCACAGGTGTATAAGGCCCAAAAACCGAAATTTATTGGAAATTTTTCAGTTGGAGATTTCTATCGCGCCATCAATGCTGGCGCGATCTAATCAAGCTACTCCGTAAAAAAGGGGCCATAGATTTTATTTCTAACCGTCAGTGACAACAAAACAGCAACAAAGGTTTTAGCAGCCCCACTCTTCAACTAAGAAAACAAAGCTACTTGCTATGGTTTTTGTGCGATAACGCTATAAACCGACACATAGTTTTTCACCAGCGCGATCGAAAAATTTTCAGCCATCACACGCAGCTCCTCCAAAGTACCACTCACACCTTCAGGAAAGTTCCGTTCGATGTTAGCCTTGATATCCAGAAACCAATGCGCTGTATCAATATTGGACGGCAACACCCTCATATCCTTGATAAGGAAACCACTTCTCTCCAGCACTTGTCTGAAATAGGCAGGTGTTTTACGATTACGACAGGCAAGGCGATCGATGATGTCGGGAATATCCGATTTATAGCTATCCAGTTCCACATTATAGAGGTTGTCAGAAATAATTACCCGACCACCAACCCGCACACGTTTGAACAGCGCGTTCATGGCCTTCTCATACAATGAGTTAGGAAAATGTGAAATAACACCACGGATAATCACCAGGTCATAAAGTTCCTGTGGATCAGGCAACAGATCAATATCCTGCGCATTACACAGGTACAGATTAATACGTTCAGCCAATCCATGTTCTGCATGAAACTTGGCACAATACCTCAACTGTTGATCGCTGATATTTACTCCATCCAAGCACGCGCATTCAGGAAAATATTCAGCCAAATATTTCAGGATATAACCCCAGCCACAACCGATATCCAGTATTCGCCGAACTGCTGGCCTCTCGATCCTTGCCTCTAAACCAGCTAACAGCAGTTGACGATCAAAATAACGAATACCTGCTTCACCCAACGAAATAGGTGGCCTTGAGGCAGGATCATCGTAAACACCAGACTGGAATAACAGCGTATCACCAATCGCTTTACGCCAACGTTCAGGATCTTCGCAATAAGCCTGTACCACTTTGTTTTCGTAGTCGTTGGTGTTTTCCCCCCGAATGATGTGATAAGGCGGAGCAGACTCAACATCCGTGTACAACACATTATTAAAGTTACTCATGAGGTTTTCCTTATTAAATGGTTTTAAATGGGTGCCGCAACCTTATTTGTCAGGATTTGCGGCGTATTGGTAAATTTTAATTAGATATTCATATCTAATTAATTCAATGTCGTGATTACCGATAAATTACATTACTATCAGATCAGTCTTTGCCACTCCTCAATATCTTGATACGAAAGGCCATCAATGATTTTTTTAAACCACACCGTATATACATCAGGAGCATTATTAATTAGCTCCCTCAATTTCAGTGGATTAACCCATTTGTAATCGGACACCTCATCAGGATTAATTATCGGTTCTTTATCAAAACGCCCAATAAAAACATGATCATATTCATACTCAATCAAATCATTAGGCAGTATCGCGTGATAAATAAATGACGAAACCTTTTTCAATGGACAGTCAAAACCCATCTCTTCACCAAGACGCCGGCGCGCAGCGGCTTCCAGAGCCTCACCAACCCTAGGATGACCACAGCAGCTATTAGTCCAAAGTCCGGCTGAATGATATTTGGTTGCTGCTCGCTTCTGTAGGAGTAAATTTCCTTTATTATCAAAGATAAAGATAGAAAAGGCACGATGTAATATCCCCTTCTGGTGAATATCAGCTTTTCCCGCTGAACCAATGGGATTGTCATATTTATCAACAAGAACAAGTATTTCATCCATTATTAATAGCCTTTGTGTGTATTGAATAACATAGAATCACAAACTTTAATTAACAATAAAACATAATCCATATTCTGCAAGTACCAAATTAAATTTATAAGAATAAGAAATTCATCATAAAAATATGACACGCATCATAAAATAAAAATATTTCATCCATTCCATTTTGATATTAATTAAAAAAACAGATTAATATAATAATTATTAATATTTTAATTAAACGGATTCAAAAAAGAATATATCCAATATTAATCATTTATCACCAATACTCACCTGCTAAATTTGTTACAGCTCATGACACCAAAGTCATAGCCGCTTCTCTCATTTTTTTAGATGTGCTTTTACAACAGAAAACATCACAGAAAACTCAACGAATAATAAACAAACAAGAAAAAATCTCCTCAATAACTAAACATTCATTAAACAACTGTTGATTTTTTATCTTAAAAAAACAAAAATAAACATCCGTTGAAGTTTTGTTTAATACTAGGGGAGTATACTCAACACTTGCAATTCATCTTTCCTCCCGTATTTTTAGAACTAGATAAAGAAATGGAATATATGTATCAACCTGCCAGTTCAGGAATTCGACTGTTCACAGATTTAGTCGGAAAAAAAAATCAGCCCGAGTCCCCATTGGTATTCTGCACAGAATCGCACTAAATTTGCTTTACGTAGCGCCCTGATGCCAATATCGACGTTAAAACTATTAAACCAGATAGTTAATACACCGTTTTATCTGGATATTTTGAAGAAACAACCTTGTTTACCTTCTAAACTGCATCGCCCCTATCTGAGCATTAACTTCAACAGAGGGCAGACATTACGCGCAATAAATGAACATTACCAACTGTTATTTACTGGGCTAAACCAGTCTATTGTTAATAAAATATTTCGTTCCAATGCATATCCATTAGCGGTTATCAATGGTAAGAGTGGAACTTATACTATTTTTTTAGATTCTATGGACTGTTTTAATAAAGAAGGTGAGCTTACTCTATTTATTGCAACAGAAGATAATAAAACTTTGGCGAGATGTGCTTTCACATTACTCACTATTGCCGGTAAAAAAACACTGTTCATCGGTGGGCTGCAAGGCTCCAAAGGCGATGCAACCCTTGACATTATCCGCGATGCAACGAAAGATTGTTATGGATTATTTCCAAAACGCTTACTGATTGAATCTATTTGCCGCTTTGCTGCCCACTTTAAATGTCAGCAAATTCTGGCAGCCAGCAACGATACCCATATCTATAAAAGCCTACGCTATTGGCATAAAAAGAAAGATAAATTAGTCGCTGATTACGATTCTTTCTGGGAATCACTGGGTGGAGCAAAGGTAAAAAATAAAGATTTCCACCTGCCATTATCTATTGAAAGAAAACCTCTTGAAGATATAGCCAGTAAAAAGCGGGCGGAATATCGTCGCCGTTATCAATTACTAGATGAACTGGACAATGGCATGCTGCATTCCCTACTTTCAAATTAAATCAGATATCAGGCCGCTCCCTTTCACAGGACGGCCTAATTTTGCGATGACTCTTACCTCGGTTTAACCATCTGCCATTCAAGATGCATTTTAACCGCAGGCCATTCACAACTGATAATACTGTAAACACAAGTATCCCTGATACTGCCATCTTTAGATACAGCATGACTACGCAAAATCCCATCAAGTTTTGCGCCCAGTCGCTCTATCGCCTTCCGACTCTGATGATTAAAAAAATGAGTGCGAAACTCCACTGCGATACATCCCAGTTCTTCAAAAGCGTATTTCAATAAGAGATATTTTGCTTCCGTATTAATATGTGTCCGCTGAACAGAACGTGCATACCAGGTATAACCGATTTCCAACCGGCGGGCACCAGAATCAATATTCATATACGTGGTCATTCCAACCGCTTTACCTGTTCGATGATCAACAATAGCAAAAGGCAGCATAGTACCTTTTTCATGTAGCAATAAATGGCGTTCAATCTCGTTACCTAGCTCAGCTGGCGAAGGGACACTGGTGTACCACAATTTATGCAGTTCACCCTCTTCGATTGCCTGTAAAAACTCATCATGCCGTTGGTGTGTCAGAGGTTCTAAAGTCACCCCTTTTCCCGCCAAAGTTACCCATTCAATCATCTGTTTTTTCATAATAACCACCGAGTTATAAATTAAATCAGAATAGAGGAGTTCACCCTATTCCGGAGTCAAAACCGGAATTAAGTTAATATATGGAAAATCAATTCCCTATTAAAGCAAAACCCGTACTTTTAATATCTCAAGTGGCTCTCACATTATTCAGAAAAAAATACTAAAACTGGGTAAACAAATCGCCTTGCCAAATCAGTTATATTCTCCTCTGGTAAGAGCATAAAAGCCATGCTACGGATTATCCGGTAAAGTGAGCGACTGAAATCGATTATGGCCCATATTATTGTTGAGAAAATTTATCCACAAATTATCAATGCTCGGTAATCTTTAATGACATTACCCCATCGCCGATGTATAACAAACGATTAACAATGCTACAACTTAATACAGGTAAGATATGATAAAAAAAGTCGGTTTAATTGGCTGGCGGGGAATGGTGGGCTCTGTTTTGTTACAACGCATGCTGGAAGAAAACGATTTTCAAGGCATTGCTCCTCACTTTTATAGTACATCGAATGCTGGCTCCTCCGGTCCTACCATTGATGGCATTACTTATCAACTCAAAGACGCCAATGCAATCAACGCATTGACGGAAATGGACATAATTATTACCTGTCAAGGCAGCGATTATACTAAGGCAATTTATCCTGCTCTCAAGGCCAGTGGTTGGAAAGGCTATTGGGTTGATGCTGCCTCGGCACTACGTATGGATAAAGACTCCTGCATCATTCTCGATCCAGTCAACCGTAGCCAAATCGATTATGAAGTTAGCAAAGGCACCAAACTTTTCGTCGGTGGAAACTGTTCTATTACACTGAGCCTTATGGGACTAGCCGGTCTCATAAAAGCTGATTTAATCGAATGGATGAGCTTGATGACCTACCAATCCGCTTCTGGTGCGGGGGCCAAGTATGTACGTGAACTGATAGCACAAAATTCACACATCAACCAATACTTGAGCACAGACGATCTAGCCGATAAAGGCTCAATATTACCTCTGGTAAAAAAAGTTACCAATCTGATCAGCAGCCCAGAATTACCAACACAAGCTTTCGGTGTGCCTCTAATAGGTAACATTATTCCTTGGATTGACAGCGACCTCGGTGACGGCAATAGTCGTGAAGAATGGAAAGGAGAAGTGGAAACCAATAAGCTCCTAGGCCACCAGCCCGGCACTATTAAGGTCAACGGTCTGTGTGTTCGCGTCGGTGTAATTCGCTGTCATAGCGCAGCTATCACCATGAAGCTGAAACGCGATGTCAGCGAAACCGAATTTGTTGAACTAGTGCAAAATGCGCATCCGTGGGTGAGCTATGTGCCCAACAACAAAGAAGAGAGCATAAGCAAACTGACCCCAGCCGCTATCAGCGGTTCTTTGCGTGTAGGTGTCGGTCGCTATAAGAAAATGTCACTTAACGATGAGCCGATTTATTCAGTCCTCACTGTCGGCGATCAACTACTGTGGGGTGCAGCCGAACCGTTGCGCCGTATGTTAAATATTCTGCTCAACCGAGCATAATCAATAGATAAAAATCAGAACGATGAATTAACGTTTGAGCCATTTCATCGTCTGTTTTTTTACTTTCTGTTTGACTACCTGTCTAATGCCCTCCTGATTTACAGCGCGTTCTGTCTCGGCGCGTTGTAGGTCAACCCCAAGAAAAACCCGATTTTAAGCATTTAACTAACCCCATGAAAGAACCTGATTTCATGACCTTCATCACATTCATTTAACATTTTTTTCCCAATTAACCTTATTCCATCTAAATTTGAACCATTACTCATCCGACCACCTGGAGTTTTGTCCCGTGGTTTAGGACATAATAATAATCTGGTTATGATTGACAAACACCCGACGGAGATTGCAATGAGCCATTATCCTCACCTGTTGACCCCTCTAGATCTAGGGTTCACCACACTGAAAAACCGCATTTTGATGGGATCAATGCACACTGGACTAGAAGAACATCCTGATCGCGCCCAGAGACTTGCCCGCTTTTACGCTGAACGGGCAGCCGGAGGAGTGGCATTGATTGTCACAGGCGGAATTTCACCAAATAAACAAGGTGTTATAGGAAAAGGCACTGCATTTCTGGTAGATGAAAAAGATCTTATTCACCATAAAATTATTACAGATGCAGTTCATCAGGCTGGTGGAAAAATCGCCATGCAAATCTTACATACCGGCCGTTACAGCTATCAACCACACCTTGTCGCCCCCACAGCTATTCAAGCACCGATTAATCCATTCATGCCCCGTGAAATGACAGAAGAGGACATCCAGCAAACCATTACTGATTTCGCTCACTGCGCACAACTGGCACAGCAAGCCGGCTATGATGGCGTAGAAATTATGGGTTCTGAAGGTTATCTGATTAATCAGTTCCTGACTGCTCGTACCAACCACCGCCAAGATAAATGGGGCGGAAGTTTTGAAAATCGCATGCGCTTTGCCGTGGAGGTTGTTAAAGCTGTCCGCCAAGCAACTGGACGAGAATTTATTCTAATCTACCGGCTTTCAATGCTGGATTTAGTAGAAGAGGGATCTAATTGGCAGGAAATCGAGCAACTCGCTGTTGCCATTGAGCAAGCGGGAGCATCTATTATCAATACCGGTATCGGCTGGCATGAGGCTCGGATTCCAACAATTGCCACTATGGTTCCCCGTGCCGGATTCAGTTGGGTAACGCAAAAGCTAATGGGCAAAGTTTCTATCCCATTGATCACAACAAACAGAATTAATGATCCCAACATTGCAGAGCAAGTGCTAGCACAAGGTTGTGCCGATATGGTTTCTATGGCACGACCTTTTCTGGCCGATGCTGAATTTGTTATGAAGGCCCAACAGGGACGGGCCGATGAGATTAACACTTGTATTGGCTGTAATCAGGCCTGTCTGGATCAGATTTTTGTCGGTGAAATAGCCTCTTGTTTAGTTAATCCTCGCGCCTGCCACGAAACAGAAATGGCCGCCGAACCTGTTACTATGCCTAAAAAATTGGCGGTTGTCGGCGCCGGACCTGCCGGATTGTCATTCGCCGTGACCGCGGCCAGTCGTGGTCATCATGTCACTCTGTTTGAACGTGACGGACAGGTTGGCGGACAATTTAATATTGCCAAACAGATCCCTGGTAAAGAAGAATTTCATGAAACACTGCGTTATTTTCAACGTCAGTTGGCAATCCATCATGTTGATGTACGGTTGAACCAGACCGCAACAACAGAAGCGCTTTCTGATTTTGATGAGGTGATTATCGCCAGCGGCATTGCGCCTCGCCAACTCACGATCGAGGGTATCCATCACGAAAAGGTACTGAGCTACCTAGATGTATTAAGGGATAAGAAAAATGTCGGTCAACGTGTAGCTATCATTGGCGCAGGCGGCATCGGCTTTGATACCGCAGAATATTTGAGTCAACCAGGAAAAAGTTCTAGCCTTGATAGTACCGCTTTCAGTGAAGAGTGGGGTATTGACCATAATCTGACACACCGTGGTGGTTTATCCCCTCAAGGCCCCAAACCAGAAGCTTCTCCCCGGAAAATTTATTTATTGCAACGTAAGCCAACGAAGGTTGGTGAAGGACTAGGTAAAACAACAGGTTGGATACACAGAACCAATCTACACCTACGCGGCGTAAAAATGCTAAACAACATGCAATATTTAAAAATAGATGATCAAGGACTACATATTAGTTGCAATGGGGAACAGAGCTGTCTTGCCGTAGATAACATCATCATTTGTGCAGGACAAGAGCCACTGAGAGAATTGTATCAACCGTTACAGCAAGCAGGAAAAACTGTGCATCTTATTGGCGGGGCAGATGTTGCTGCCGAATTGGATGCTCGACGGGCTATCGATCAAGGTACTCGGTTGGGTCTTAAAATTTGATGATAAATAATAGCGGTCACAGACAAGTCGTAAAAACAAAGTAAATCCTCAAGCCGCGCCATTCCTGGCGCGGACATTTTACTCGCTCTTACCTAATTTTTTAAAGCCTGAATACTTTAATCAATTAATTACGTTGAGTTAGCTGATCCGATGACAGACGGTCATCCTCAGCCTGACAAACAGCGGCAGTGAACAATACATCGGTAGAAGAGTTCAGACTCGTTTCCGCGGAATCTTGTAATACACCAATGATCAAACCGACTGCGACAACCTGCATAGCCATCTCATTGGAAATCCCAAACATGCTACACGCTAAAGGGATCAACAATAATGATCCTCCTGCCACACCAGAAGCACCACAGGCACAAATTGCAGCAACCACACTCAGTAGAAATGCTGTAGGCAAATCAACCGATATACCTAGCGTATTGACCGCGGCTAAAGTCAATACCGTAATAGTCACCGCAGCGCCCTCCATATTGATGGTAGCTCCCAACGGGATAGAAACTGAATAAGTATCTTCATGCAGATTCATACGGCGGCACATCGCCATATTCACCGGAATATTTGCAGCCGAACTGCGAGTAAAAAATGCAGTTACGCCGCTTTCACGCAGGCAAGCAAATACCAGCGGATAAGGATTACGACGAATTTTCCAGTAAACAATCAATGGATTTACAATGAGCGCCATAACCAACATACAACCCAGTAATACAACCAGCAATTGAACATATCCCAGTAAGGCACCAAATCCCGTTTCTGCAATGGTTGAAGACACCAGACCAAAAATACCAATCGGTGCAAGACGAATGACCACCCGAACAATCTGAGTAACCGCCTCAGACATATCATGAATTAGAGATTTAGTTGAATCCGTTGCATGGCGCAGTGCGATCCCAAGACCAATAGCCCAAGCAAGAATACCGATATAATTACCGTTCAGTAACGCGTTTACTGGATTAGCGACAATATTAACCAGTAACCCTTTAATCACCTCCATAATGTTTTCAGGCGGAGACATCTGAGCATCATTGACAGCTAACACCAGTTGTAACGGGAACATAAAGCTACCGGCCACAGCAACCAAAGCAGCAAAAAAAGTACCCAAGACATAGAGGATAAGGATCGGACGAATATTGGTTTTCTGGCCTTCTTTATGGTTAGCAATAGAAGACATAACCAGAATCCATACCAATACAGGGGCTACCGCTTTCAAGGCGCCAACGAACAACGTCCCAAGCAAACTGACTGATTTGGCAACCGAAGGCGTCAACCACGCTAACAGTATCCCTGCAATTAAACCTACCAAAATTTGTTTAACCAGGCTCCCTTGTACAAGGTAATACACGAAGCCACGTTTTTGTTTTTCCATAGCTGATCCATTTTATTAACAGTTCTGTTAAGTCTATATTTTTGTGTTTGTTTCCTCAGTATAGGGAAACCAAGAGTAGTGAAAAGCTGCGATAGTTAAAATATACAACCTCGCCAGCACTTATTAACAATACATTCACATTTGTGTGATCAAAACGGCAATTTACACATTTACAAAACACAATTATTTGTTTTTATGTTTAACCATTTCGCAGCAATTTAAGACAATAAGAAACCATATCTTCCCGTTCAAGAAAGATATGGTTATCTGTTAAAAAATAGTTATCTAATTACTGAATCTCTTTAGTTTTGTGTTTATTTACCCAAACATTAATAATCATTGTTATTGTCAAAATACTCGCTACAGTTCCCAGAGAAATCCCCATAGGAATATGATAAAAATCCATTATTAACATCTTAATACCGATAAATACCAGAATGACTGATAAACCATATTTCAGCATTGTAAATTTCTCTGCCACACCTGCCAGTAAAAAATACATTGCACGTAATCCTAAAATAGCGAAAAGATTAGAGGTTAAAACAATAAAAGGATCTGTAGTCACAGCAAAAATAGCAGGAATACTGTCTACAGCAAAAATAACGTCACTAATTTCAACCAAAATCAGAACCAGGATTAGCGGAGTCGCATATAACAAACCTTTTTCTTCCACAAAGAAACGTTCTCCGTGAAGATTATCAGTGATACGAATATGCGCTTTTAGCCAACGGACAAAAGGTTTATCGCCTATCGGGGAGTCATCCTCTTTCGCCAACGCCATCTTAACACCGGTAACCAGCAGAAAGATGCCGAACAGATAGAGTATCCAACTGAATTGAGAAACCAGCCAGCTCCCTGCAAAGATCATCACGGTACGCAACACAATTGCGCCTAAGACACCGTAAATGAGTACCCGACGTTGCAAATTTGCCGGAATAGCAAAATAGCTAAATAACATCAGCCAAACAAACACATTATCAACAGCGAGTGCTTTCTCAAGTAAATACCCTGTAAGGAAAGCCATCGTCTGACTATTGGCAACAGCTTCCCCTGCGGTTTCTCTGCAATACCACCATAATCCTAATGCAAATAAGAGCGATAAACTTATCCAGATCACACTCCAGACAGCAGCTTGACGAAATGACATTGCCTGCTCTTTCTTACGCCCCTGTAAGGATAGATCCAGCAGTAACATAATCGTAATTAAGACAGCAAAACTTCCCCATAAAAGAGGGCTACCCACAGAGTTCATTTTCTTTCTCTCACAAACAAAAACGGCTGAAGTCTCAGAAGACGCCAGCCGCTGCTATATTTCTTCCCCACATCGTGGAGATGGATGTATTGCAAGCAACCCTCGCCTTCTGGCAAGGTCTCACTTACAACACAGAAAATGCACCATCAGGTATAAGTTCAGGGTTGCCCGGCTACCGGATGCTGTTGCATCGTAATGACGATAAACCGGCAAGGAAGTTACTCCCCTTTGCTGTGGTGAAAAGTAAATCAAATCGATACAAGAATCAATCTACCACTGAAAAAATAAAAAAATAACAGCAAAAACAGTAGGAACAAACGCAACTCATCCAACCTCATAAACCATTTCCTATCCCATTTTAATGAACGTTCAATTGCTCACCAAAATTTTCTGTTTAGTCACCCCTGATTTTGTTACAGTGGCACAGGCCGCGTCATTTGCCTTTTTCAACGGAGTAAAAAGGCATTAAAACCAGCCAAATAACGTAAAACAGGACGTAATTTAATCAGTTTAGCCTCATGCTTTCAGGATGAACGAACAAAGGCATTTTAGGAACACCTGATGGAAATAGTAAAAGAACTTATATATGCACTTTGGCACCAGGATTATGAAACTCTGGCCAATCCATCCCTATTATGGGCCATTTATATCATGCTATTCTTGATCCTCTTCCTTGAAAATGGCCTCCTTCCCGCTGCATTCTTGCCAGGAGACAGCCTGCTTATACTGGTTGGCGTATTAATTGCCAAAGGTGCAATGAGTTTCCCTCTGACGATTGTAATATTAACAGCCGGAGCAAGCTTAGGTTGTTGGGTCGGTTATCTCCAAGGGAAATGGCTAGGAAATACCAAAATAGTACAAGGCTGGCTCTCTCACCTTCCCGCCTATTACCACCAAAGAGCTTACAGTCTTTTTCACCGCCACGGCCTGTCAGCTTTACTTCTCGGCCGTTTCCTCGCATTTGTCAGAACCCTGCTACCGACACTTGCAGGACTGACAGGTCTACAAAACAGCCGTTTCCAGTTTTTTAACTGGCTCAGCGGCTTCCTGTGGGTCATCATCCTTACCTCTTTGGGTTATGCACTCGGTAAGACCCCCATTTTTCGTCAGTATGAAGACTTGGTAATGAATTTCCTGATATTACTGCCACTTGCTTTACTCATTATTGGTTTTAGCGGCAGTTTGTTAGTTGTGTGGCGTAAAAAAACCTGCCAATCCCCTCAAAAAAAGTGATTAATTCCAACAAAGCCTAATATTCCTCCCTGCTGTAGATAGAAGTATTGTTTGCAGCAGAATAGTGAAATAACTCTAATGTTTTTTATTCACCTTTCCAAATATAAGCTATATTTAAGGATAGTCTTTTCCGGCATCAGGAAAAGCGACTAACTAAGTCAAATATACACACCTTAAATGAGGAGTAATCTACATGTCACAGATGAAAAATACTGAAGATCTACGCATTGAACTAAAATCACTTGCAGAGACACTGGAAGAAGTGATCAAAAGCTCTGGTGATAAATCCAAAGTTGAGTTAGAAGAACTTCGCAACAAAGTAGAGGAAGTCATCAAAGATACTCGTTTTAAACTCGGTAATGCCAGCGATATGGTTGTTAAGAAAACAAAAGATATGGCGGGCCGTGCCGATCTCTACGTTCATGATAAACCGTGGACAAGCATCGGTATAGGTACTGTGGTCGGTGCCGTATTAGGTGTATTATTAGCTAAACGCTAATATGAGTAACTCATCCAAATCTCAAGGCCCCGGTAAAGGGGTCCTTGATATTCTCCAACGTATTGCCACTGTTGCTGTCGAGATAGTAGAAACTCGTTTACAACTCATCGTTGTAGAGTTGGAAAAAGAAAAAGCCACTTTGATACAACTGATAGTCATAGCCAGCCTGACATTACTGCTCACCGCTTTCGGCCTCATGTGTCTACTTGTTATGATTTTTTGGGCTATCGATCCCAACTGGCGTTTTACCGTATTAGCAAGTACCACTGGCACACTACTCGTTCTGGCGCTTATTGGCCTTATATGGACCATTAGGAAAGCGAAAAGTTCAACATTACTGAGCGCTACTCGCGAGCAACTCAAGATCGACCGAGAAATGCTGGAAGATTACAGTAATGAGTAAACAACGTCAGGAAAAAAAGCTGAGAAAACAGCAGTTACTCAGAAATATCCAGCTACAACGACTTGAACTTTCCAACAATACACAGCTCTGGAAGAACCTCACTGAACCTTATGACAAAAGCTGGCAGAAGCTTTTGTCATTAAAACCTTATCTGCGACCCGCAATCCACGCTATCTCTTTATATAGCCTCCGTCACCCTGTGAAGTTCTATCATTTGTCGCGCTATATCATTCGACTATTGAAATGAAAATGGTAATAATTCTTCATAATATCTTTGGTTGATGATCACTCTGGTTGCTTATATTCAAAAACTTTGTATAAAATTGTTAATAATCCTTGCTTACAACTAAGCTCATCTCTCTTTAGTATACATTCCATCCGTTAATGATTAACAAATTGTGCTATTTCGGGTTGGTACAAGTTAATCATCAAACAAACCATCGTGATTTACCTGTATATCTGGAGTTGTTAATGAAAAAATTTGAAGACAATGCTCTGCTACTGGCCCGTATTTTAATGCCAATCCTATTTATCGTTGCAGGTTATGGAAAATTAGGTGATTCCTACGCGGATACTCAGCAATATATGCATGCTATGGGCGTCCCTGGTTTTCTATTACCACTGACGATTTTACTTGAATTGGGTGGTGGTCTGGCCGTTCTATTTGGTTTCTTAACTCGTACCACTGCGTTATTTACCTTTGGTTTCTGTATCTTGACTGCCATACTCTTCCACAGCAATTTCGCTGAAGGCATGAACCAGACTATGTTTCTCAAGAACCTGACCATCGGTGGAGGTTACCTGTTACTGGCTATCACAGGTCCAGGTAAATTCAGTATCGACCACTTGATAAAGAGAAACTGGTAATATCTTGCTGTGGCTGTTCTGAATCTGAGAGATAACCATTCTCAGGTAAAAAGTGAAACGATTAAAATCCCTCTCTTGCTCAAGGATTTTATCAGCCAATCACCCAATATTGAGCCTAAAGATAAATAGTAATTCGAGAGTTCTGGAAGATCTTTCGGATTACTTTAATCAATAGACCAAACTTTTATTGAATTATAGTGATTCTGGTAAAATAATTATTTTATCAAAATAAATAACCACCTCATTTCTCGGCAGGAAATAATTAACTCTATTTTCGACAACATATTAAAAGCACCCTTAAGAATTTAACATAAAGAGTATAGAATTTGCAGTGTAAATCCTATTAACACCCACCATACTAATTTAAATAAACAATAAAAATTAATTTAAATATATTTAAAGATTATTTAATCAAATTCAATTTTTTAATCACAATATAATTACTTTAAATTTATTTAACTTGCTCCCGTAAAATGAAATAAATTACCACATATCAATAATATTACATTCACAAATAGGTCATAATATATTTCAGCATAAATCAGACATTATCAAATTTAAAAAATAATTTTTGCACTCCTATTATAATTAAATTACTTTATTATTTCATAATAAATTATTGCTATTACAACATCGAATGATTATTTATATAGCGATTTAAATTAAAATTCACACGTTTTTATTATTTAATTTTACGATTAATATATTTCCTTTACATAATTATCGCTCATTATATTCCAGGCAATAAAATAATAAAAATTTAACATTATCACATTAAATTAAAAACCATTTCAACAATAGCTACACTTATTATATTACAACCACTTTTCCCTAAAAATAATATTAAGACAATCGGTTTTAAAAAAAACAATCAGTTGTTTTTTAAATTACAGCATAAAACTAAAAATGCCTATAACTCTTGAACAAAACAACTTGACACATAACTATATACATTAGAAAATCATTTAATCAACAGGAAAGCCATTAAAAACATTGACATTAAAAAAATTGATAGTAACGCAGGCTAATAGTTAGTATTTAAATTTAAATAATTGTGTTTTAATTTCACCAAAATACCTGTGCCAGATAATTCACAGAATTCTTCATAAAATAAACGAATAGGGAAGACAAATGAAATATAGTTCAATTGCTTATACCATTATTTGTTTAATACCACTTTATGCTACCGGAGCAGGAAAATTAAAGGATGTTTGCGACGGTAAATTAATTACTAATACATCTATAAGCAGTATAAATATTACTAGCAACCAAAATGGAAATGGACCTGCCATGAATGTATTAGTAGAAGGGCAATGGTATGATACATATCTAACCCCTGGTATTACAGAGGGTAACGGTGTTTATGGACTCTATGATATGAGTCATAATGCTTATCTCAATGCATTAGAAGTTAACGTTTGCGTAAGACTTGGTAATTTAAGAGGCATTGAATTAATTTATAGACCATAAAATTCCAAGCCAGAAAAATAGAGCTAACATTAATCAATGTACTTATAATGCATTGTTAAATCAACATTTAATTCCCATAAAATAATAACGGAGAATTTATGACTATTCATGGTAAAAAAATAAATGTGAAATTAAGAAAAGACACACCAGACCAACTATCCGCAAATGACTTAAAGGCACAATTGACTGCTATTGGATTAACATGTGACCTTACGGATGAAAGTTTACTCACAGAATATATTGAGGACGTAAGAAGACAACTAATTACAGGAAGTACACAGTCATTTGCAATTGGGGAATATATTGCTGACAATTTCGTACATACATCCAGAGCTAACTGGTCACCAGAGGACCAGGCCCTCGGATACAAAACGCAACTAATTTATATTGGTGTACCTGAACATTTTAAATGGCTAGGGAAAAATTGTAGTACATTTGCGGGAAATGAGGATGATCCACCAGCATCAACAGATAAATATGATAACGTAGATGCAGTGAAAAGTGCCTTTATCCAAATTGCTAAGGGATCTTCTGAGACTCTAGTACAACCTCTGGACAAAACAGATATGGAATCTGCGCTAACAAATCTCCTAAGCTCAATTAATGATGACAATATCCAAAATTATGATTCCGGCTGGAGAATAAAACTCCTCTTACTAATAGATAATTTCGATAAAGAAAAAGATACAGGCAATGGAATTGGGGTATTAGGAATACGTTGGAGACTACAAATAAAAGATTATAGAAAAAAGAGCAAAGACAACGCTAAACATAACACAACAATTAGCCTAAGTAGCTGGTCTGTCATATATGACAATACCGATGATCTTCTCAAGCAATATCATATGGTAAAAGATAATTTTGGCTAAAAATAATAGATGGAGACGAATTAAGCTAATAAGTACAATTTTTCAAAAAGTCAGGCGGTTGCTATAGTCGCATCTTTCTTGCCAAAGAAAAATGCACTATGGCCTAGCCTATTTGTTGCCATTGATTAAAGAAAAGATACACAATAATAGAGCCAACAACCCTATAAGAATATATTAACATCAGGGCAACCATTCTGACCTAGGGGAAAACCGTTCTGGTGTTATTAATAAATACGAAAATCTCTCTGTTTTTATCACTGTCTGGCACAAAAAAATAGAACCATCAATACTCAGCGAATAGAGATCACAAAATTTACACCTACCAGTGATGATAACTCTGCTCAAAAAGAGCTTGGTAGCAAAGCCCCCAAGCTCTTTCAGCAATCAGATTAAGGGCGCAGAAAGACACAGGTTAAGCAATCATCAAATCATGTTTTTTCAGCCTGCCTTCTAATTTTGATTGCTCACATCGCTTCCACTTACCGACTAACAAACAATTTAGGGATTTCCCGCAAACACCAAGACTTAGCTTCCCCCATGCTGTCTCGTCGCCATGCCATAATGACATTTGTGTCATGGCTGTATTCGGAGCTAATCACCCGCAAACGGCCCTCTGCAATATCTTGTTCCACCATAGGATAAGGCATGGTAGCAACACCCAGCCCAGCTAAGAGAGCACGGCGTTTATCTTCCAAAGAACTGACCGTCAAACGCTGTTGTTTATCTAACAATTGAACCGTCAATACCGGGCGCTCCCTAGCTGTATCCGCCACAGCAATACCACGGTACTTCACCCTCGTGACATCGGACAAAGGTTCCGGCTCTTGATGTATAGGATGATCAGGGCTAGCGACATAAACATTGGTAATGCTGTAAAGCTGACGCGAATTAATTTCTGCCGATGCGCGAAAATGCATATCTGGTGCAATAACAATATCCGCCCGACCTGTTTCCAACCTCTCCCATGCACCAGCCAAAACCTCCGTCAATAAAGAGAGCTGAGTGTTCGATTTTTGAGCAAGCTTACCCACTAACGGGAATAATGAAGAAGCAGGAACCAACGCTTCACAAACAATTGTCATGTGAGTTTCCCAGCCTCTCGCTAATGCTTCTGCATCAGCGGTTAATTTATCCGCCGCTTCAAGCAATTGGCGTCCACGCTCAAGCAACATACGACCAACATTGGTGAATTTAGTTCTGTGACCTGAACGATCAAACAGTACTACATCCAACTCTTCTTCTAATTTTTGCATCGTATAGCTAAGTGCAGAAGGAACACGGCCAAGCTCATCAGCAGCCGCAGCAAAACTTCCCCGCCGGTCAATCGCATCCATGACCCGGAGAGATTCCAGTGTAAGCGCTCGTTCTTTGCTCATATTTTTCTCAATCAGGAAATTTGAATATGGTGACCAGATTAACTGGCTAACATTTCGCCGTCCAGATAATTACTATTCTTAGTGTGTGTTTTTTTCAAGGTAACCGCCATCATGATTATAAATAGAACAGCAAAACAATGTGGGAAAGCTGACTATGGTTGGCTACAGGCTCGTTATACATTTTCATTTGGTCACTATTTTGACCCAAAGTTTTTAGGTTATGGCGCACTACGTGTACTCAATCAAGAAGTCATCGCCCCCAAAGCCGCTTTCCAACCTAAATCCTATCCACATGTGGATATATTGAATATTATTCTACAAGGTGAAGCAGAATACCGTGACAGCGAAGGCAACTACATCAGAGCCCGCAAGGGAGAATGTTTGCTATTTTCTACCCGTCAAGGCATCAGCTACAGTGAACATAATGCCAGTACTAACAAACCACTGACGCGCTTACAGCTTTGGCTGAATGCCTTTCCTCAGCAGGAAAGCTTACCATTGCAACGAATGGAGCTACCAGAACAACCATTAGCTATGCTAGCTTCTCCAACCGCAGAAGATGGCAGTATGCAATTACGTCAGCAAGTGTGGGTAAATCATATTTTCCTTACTAAAAATCAATCTCATCATCTGCAATTGAAGGGAAAAAATGCCTATCTGCAATCCTTAAACGGAAATATAAAAATAAGAGGCAATTCCAAGGACAACATTTTGATTAAATGCGGAGATGGCGCTTTTATTCATGAAGAAAATCGTCTGGTTTTAAAAGCAGATACTGAATTTCAGGGGCTGTTAATTGATCTGGCGGCTTAGAAAAGTGAAAGCCCCATCAGATTAATCTAATGGGGCTAAATTTTTGAAGTTAACCGATAAGCCGGGTTCTGTCGTGGACAGCCATTCATCTAGGCCAGCACTTACGCACTGGCTCAAGCAGCCTACCCGGGTTCGATACGGGCCGTACCTAATGAACCCCTATTTGGCCTTGCTCCGGGTGGAGTTTACCGTGCCACGGACTGTTACCAGCCGTGCGGTGCGCTCTTACCGCACCCTTTCACCCTTACCTGATCCTACATTAAGTAGGCCATCGGCGGTTTGCTCTCTGTTGCACTGGTCGTGGGCTTTCACCCCCCAGACGTTATCTGGCACCCTGCCCTGTGGAGCCCGGACTTTCCTCTCCTCTACCCATCGTCCAAAGGATTAATAGTAAAGCAGCGACTGTCTAGTCAACTCCGCGCCGGATTATAAGGGGTTTGCCTGACGATGTATAGGCATTTACTGATTATCTGCCCTGTATATCAGCAATTACCACTATTCTTCACTCTGTCCCAACCCATGACGATAAAGCGCATTTTTCTTTACACCATGAATCTCTGCCGCCAATGCAGCCGCTTTTTTCAATGGCAATTCTTGTTGAAGAAGCACCAGTGTTCTTAATGCCTCTGGAGGCAAAATATCGTCATCCTGTTTTTTACAGCCTTCAACGATCAATACCATTTCACCACGGCGACGGGTTTCATCTTCCTTAACCCACGCCAAAAGTTCACCTACTGGCATCCCCTGAATAGATTCCCAAGTTTTTGTCAATTCTCGCGCCAGAACGACGTAACGTTCAGCTCCCCACACTTCAACCATATCTTCCAAACTATCGATCAGACGATGAGTAGATTCATAAAAAATTAATGTGCGCGACTCCTTTTCCAAAGCCCGCAACGTATCACTCCGGCTTTTACGTTTTGCGGGCAAAAATCCTTCGTAACAGAAACGATCTGATGGCAGACCCGCAGCAGACAAGGCGGTTATCGCCGCACAAGGCCCCGGAAGTGGGACAACATGAATACCGGCTTCACGACAACGGCGAACCACATGATAACCAGGATCATTAATCAGAGGCGTTCCTGCATCAGAGACTAATGCAATACTTTGCCCTTGTTGAAGCTTTGTAATTAATTGATCTGCTTTCTGCTGTTCATTATGATCATGAAGTGCGAACATGCGCGCATTAATGGCAAAATGTTGAAGCAACAAGCCAGTATGTCGCGTATCTTCGGCAGCAATCAGATCGACATGCTCAAGAACTTCAAGCGCACGCTGAGTGATATCACCCAGGTTTCCAATGGGGGTTGGCACAACATATAGCGTGGATGTCGTAACCACTGCTCGATTAGGTTGATTCATTGTTTCATCCGAATGGCCGATTTAAAATTGAGCATCTTTGAAAAAAACATCGCTGGATACAGTATGCTTTCCTCAATTTTTGTGCGTATCAAAACTGGTTTAGTCTGTTCAGCTATGCTGGCAGTTATGATCATCGCAGGATGTACCGCGCCTGACCAACAGGTACAACAACCTTCGCAAATTCAGGACAAAATCAGTACAGAAATCGCCCGTTATCAATCCATCATTGATGCCGCTCATGGCGAACCTTCTCTTGATGTCATCCGTGCTTATATCGCTCAGGAACCACTTCTGAAAGAGAGTGCGGCTCATCAAAAAAAATATTGATGACACCTGGCAAATGTTGACCCGTCTTTCACCACAAGAGCGCCGTGGGTTAGTCATTAACGCTGATGAAAATGTTCTGCAAGGCTGGCTGGACTTACTCAGTGCCTATCAGGATAACAAACAGGACTCTGACAAACTACAGGCGGCTATCCATGACTGGAAAATTCGTTATCCACAAAACCCTGCCGCACTGTCACTCCCAACTCAGTTACAACCGGCAGCTATCCAACAGCAAGATACAAATATCCATCTTGCTCTGTTCCTGCCGTTAAGTGGTCAAGCAAAAGTATTCGGTGAAGCCATTCGCCAAGGTTTTCTTGATGCTCAGGCTGGTTTACCAAGTCCATCACTGCCAACAGAAAACCCGGAAAATTTATCTATAGCAGACAGCGATAGTGCGTCAAATGACGTGGTTTCTGCCGATATCTCCCCCAGTGAAGTGGCGCCCGTGGAATCAGCAACACCAACTATTCAGACAACCCCTGTCATAGCCAATGCGCCGATTAATACACAACAGGTCAAAATCTATGACACCGCCAGCCAGCCATTGGAGAATTTATTAATTCAAGCTAAGCAGGACGGCGTGAATTTAGTTGTCGGACCGTTACTCAAACCCGATGTGGTTAAACTCGTTCAGATAAATACTTCATTAAATATGCTAGTACTCAACGAGTTAGATAATGCTCAACCACAGCCCAATATCTGCTATTTTTCTTTATCGCCAGAAGATGAAGCGAAAAATGCCGCGGAACACATTTGGCTGCAACAGAAACAGAATCCTCTGATTTTGGTCCCCAGAGGGACTTTTGGCGACCGCATTGCCAACGCCTTTGCACAGGAATGGCAAAAACAAGGGGGGCATACTGTTCTGCAACAAACCTTTGGCTCTTCCGCCGAACTGAAACAATTAATTAATAGAGGTACGGGTATCCGCCTGACCGGAACAGCCGTCAATGTCACAAGCAATCAACCTACATCCATCGCCATTGGTGATCTGGAAATCCCTCAGATAAACACCGATGTTGTTCCTGCCTCTATCGGCGGATCAGTGGATGCAGTTTATATTGTTTCTACTCTGGATGAACTGACGCTGATTAAGACAATGATTGATATGGCGATCAGTTCCCGTGATAAGCCCGCCCTTTATGCAAGTTCCCGTAGTAATCAGGCCGGCGTCGGTCCCGATTTCCGTCTGGAGATGGAAGGAATGCAATTCAGCGACATTCCCTTAATCGCCGGAACTAACCTGCCGCTGATGCAGCAAGCAGCGAGTAAATTTGCAAATGATTACTCTTTGATGCGCCTTTACGCTATGGGCATTGATGCCTGGTCATTAGCAAATCAATTCAGCCAGGTTCAACTGCAAAGCGATTTCCATCTCAATGGCGCTTCCGGGATGCTGTCCGTTCAGGAAAACTGTACCATTTTCCGACAGCTCTCATGGATGAAATATCATCAAGGCCAAATCACGGCTATTTAATTAAGTAATTTGCCGCTTGTTACCAAGCGGCCTTTCAATTCAAATGACTCATTGTCAGAATGAAAATAAAAAAGCTGGATGAAAATAAAAAAGCCGACAAGTTATTTGCTAGGACGCAACTATGAAGCGCAAGCAAAGTTGTTTTTACAAAAACAAGGGCTATCTTTTATCGCCGCAAATGTGAAAGTTCGTGGTGGTGAAATTGACCTGATTATGAAAGACAAGCAAACTTGGGTTTTTATTGAGGTCCGTTTCCGCAAATCAGGGCAACATGGAGATGCACTGGCGACCGTCACCCATAGCAAGCGTAAAAAATTATTACACTCAGCCGCAATATGGCTGTTGCAAC
This sequence comes from Photorhabdus hindustanensis, assembly GCF_002968995.1. NCBI lineage: Bacteria > Pseudomonadati > Pseudomonadota > Gammaproteobacteria > Enterobacterales > Morganellaceae > Photorhabdus > Photorhabdus hindustanensis. The sequence continues at coordinate 22,481 of NZ_PUWT01000038.1, read as the reverse complement.
GGGGTGAATGTTTTGAAACCTCTTCTTGTCGCTTTGATATTTGTGCTATTACTGGTCAACAATTTGAATGGTTGCAAAATGCCTTCAATCAAAATGAGTTCTCTCGTTAAAATGATACTGAGTAGGTTATAAAGGTGCTGGATAGAATTAAAGTCTGTTTTACAGAAAGTATTCAAACTCAGATTGCAGCCGCAGAAGCATTACCTGATGCTATTTCGCGAGCGGCAATGATGATGGTTCAGTCATTACTGAATGGTAACAAAATTCTTTGCTGTGGCAATGGCGGCTCAGCCGCGACCGCCCAACGATTTGCTGCCAATATGATCAACCGGTTTGAGACTGAACGTCCAAGCCTGCCTGCATTGTCGCTTAACGCAGACAATGTGGTCATCACCGCGATTTCAAGCAATAAACAGCATGATGAAATTTATGCTAAACAAGTACGGGCATTAGGTCAGCCAGGCGATGTGTTATTAGCGATTTCCACGCATGGTAATAGCCGTGATATTGTTAAAGCCGTTGAAGCCGCTGTAACCCGCGATATGACGATTGTCGCCCTTACAGGCTACGATGGCGGCGAGCTTGCCGGCTTACTCGGGCCACAAGATGTAGAGATTCGTATTCCATCTCATCGCAGTGCCAGAATTCAAGAAGTTCATATGCTAACAGTTAACTGCTTATGTGACTTAATCGATAATACACTCTTTCCCCATCAGGATGACTAAGGAGCCAATAATGCGATTTTTCTCCCTATTAGCTACGATTTGCACTGCTGTGATGTTACAGGGGTGTATTGGTGCAGTCGTGGTAGGCTCTGCCGCCGTAGCGACTAAAACAGCAACCGATCCCCGAACAGTTGGTCAACAGGTTGATGATAGTACCCTCGAAGCCCGTGTCAGTAATGCGCTTAACAAAGATAAGCAGCTCAAAGAGCAAACCCGTATTATTACCACCGCCTATCAAGGAAAAGTTTTACTGACAGGTCAAAGCCCAGATTCAAACCTTTCAGACCGAGCTAAACAGATAGCATCGCGGGTTGATGGGGCACATACTGTTTACAATGAAATTCGTCAGGGGAAACCCGTTGCATTAAGTACAGCCTCCAAAGATACCTGGATTACAACTAAAGTACGCTCAAAAATCTTGGCTAGTGACTCGGTTAAATCTTCTAACATAAAAGTCGTTACGGAAAACGGCGAAGTCTTTTTATTAGGCATTCTGACCAAACAAGAAGGTAACGCCGCAGCAAAAATTGCCAGCGAAACTAACGGTGTTAAGCGGGTAACAACCGCATTCACTTATCTGAATTAACCATATTGATTGAAGATGATGACACAATAAGCCGGTCAAACATCTAGGTATTAGGCCGCGTCATTTTTTGACGCTGGCGTTTTACCTCTTTTCATCATCCAACGTCAAACCGAATAACTTCTCTATTCTTCCCTCAATCATTCTGCATTAACCCATTTTTCTCAAGGTAACTCACCCCGCCCAACAACCGCATTTGCCGCAAAATCCATTGTTGACGCTGTAAAACATAAGCCGAAGGCGCGTTAACTTTATAGCGGTGTGGATTAGGCAATACAGCCGCCAGTAAAGCCGCTTCTGATGCCGTCAATTTACTGGCTGATTTATGAAAATAGTGTCTGGATGCCTCTTCAACACCAAAAATTCCATCTCCAAATTCTGCTATGTTAAGGTAAACAGTCAGAATTCTACTTTTTGACCATCCTAGTTCAATGACAAAAGTCATCCCGGCTTCCACCCCTTTTCTTAACCAGCTACGCCCATCCCACAAAAATAAATTTTTGACCGTTTGCTGAGAAATCGTTGAAGCCCCTCTGAGTCTTCCAGAATTATTTTGGTTACGCTCAAGTACACTTTCGATAGCATCAAAGTCAAATCCCCAATGCTGTGGGAATTTTTGATCTTCCGCAGCAATAACAGCCAATGCGATATTTGGCGATATTTGTCCTTGCCCTACCCAGTCAGAATGAGATACATAAGAAAAATTAACCGATAACCAAGCGCTAATCTGGCGCTCAACCATAACCATAGAAAACGGCACTGGCAAAAATGAAAATGCAACAACAGAAACTATCCATAAGATAGTAACTGAGATTACGATTTTTTTAAGCCAGTACCATAAAAATTGAAAAGGATTTCGCATCCAGTTACTCAGTCATTTCCAATACTTTTCTGACAAGTTTATCAATTCCCACTTCTGCCTGAGAAATAGATTCAGCAAGCATGTAGGCTGGTGTTGTCACAATTTTATTTTCTAAATCAACAACAACATCATTTACCTCACAAACTATATGGATACCCCCCATTGCTTCTACTTGAGCAACTGTTTCAGGATCATTGCCGACCGTTAGTTTCACCGGTTTATTAAGTAATTTTGGCAACATAACAGGCGCAATGCACATAAATCCCATTGGTTTATGTTGCTTATGCATAGCCCTTACCAAACTTAATAAATCTTTATTTATTTCGCAATCAACTGTCTTAACAGCAAAGTCACATAAATTCTTCGCAACACCAAATCCCCCAGGAATTATCAGGGCATCAAATTCCTCTGCATTTGCTTGTGATAAAGGCTTAATTCTTCCCCTCGAAATACGGGCAGACTCCTGTAGGACGTTACGTTCTTCCCCTACTTCTTCGCCGTTAATATGATTAATAACATGAAGTTGTGGTACGTCAGGTGCAAAAAAGCTCGTTTTAACACCTAAACGGTCTAAAGAAAGCATAGTTAATACTGACTCATGAATTTCGCTACCATCGAAGACACCACATCCACTTAAGACAACCGCAACTGATTTCATACCTCACTCCATTTGTAGTAGATTATTGCTTAACCCTTTAGGGGGTTAAACACCAATCTTCATCACAGATTTTAATGAATCTTGTAACAAAAAATCTTATCTTTGCTATGTTGGTACTTGTATGATGTACGGAGAATTCCCCATTTACTCGCCGCAACCAAAGATCTATTAAATAGGCGTGTAAAAAGTTTTCCCTGGTGTTGGCGCAGTATTCGCGCACCCCAACCTCGGTTGGGGTTATTTTTTTTCAGCTTCCGCCAACCATTCTCTCAAAATTTCCGTATCGTTTCTCCATTCTTGCTTTAACTCATCAACCCATTCCTGAACATTATCCCACCATGCTGGTAAATCAGGTGATTGAATCTGCTGAGCCAGTTGCTGTAAATGACGTAATCCAACCGATCCCGCGGCACCTTTTATCTTATGCGCTTCCTCCGTAATGCCTTTCTGGTCTTTAGCTGTCATGTTCGAGTCAAGAACAGACAAGTAACCCGGCATCATCTTTTCAAACACACTCAGACTATCGCTAATCAACTGAGGTCCAACGAGTTCGATGTATTGGTTAAGCATTTCTGTATCAAGCAAATCTTCATTTTTTTTTCACCAATCCTGACTCCTCTTCTTCCGGCTGCATATGATGCACAGACTGTTCCCCCCAATATTGTTCAATAATGGCGGTTAACGCATTCACAGAAAGGGGCTTACTCAACACACCATTCATACCCGCATCCAGATACTCTTTTTTGTCTTTTAAGACATTTGCCGTCAGTGCAATCAGTGGGGGCAGATCTTTTTTGGCATATCGCCGACGTAATTCGCGGGCAATATCTAATCCAGTCATATCGGGTAACTGAATATCCAGCAATACCAGATCGAACTCTTCTGGCTCAAACATTTCTAACGCATCTTTACCATTCATGGCGACTTCTACGCTGTTACCCAATTTCTCCAGTACAGAGCGAGCAACAATCACATTCAGCTCAATATCTTCTACCAATAAGATATGCAAAGCCGGAAGTGGGCAATCTTCTGTATCTTCTTTGGATAGAAGACACTCCTCCATAGCAGGCGCAATGATAGACAGTGTAAATCGAGAACCCTGTCCCGGCTCACTTTCCACCACAATATCCCCTCCCATACTTTGAGCTAAACGCTTGGATACCGCCAATCCAATACCCGTTCCCGTTGCAGGACAACCACCATGACTGCCTTTCACTTGATAATACATCGCAAAAATCTTCTCTTGCTCATCATATGGGATACCAATCCCCGTATCTGTGACTTCAAACAGCAGGCGTTCCCCCTCTTCGTACCAAATCCGAACATTAATCTCCCCTTTTTGCGTAAATTTCACCGCATTGCCAATCAAGTTCCACAGAATTTGGCGCAAGCGAGTACCATCCGTCATGATTCTGGCAGGCAGTGGCAGTTCTGGACTCATTACAAATTTAATATCTTTCGGCTGCACCAGCAGCCCAGCGAGGTTTTCTAGATCGGATATAAAACCGGTAAAATCAATTGGCTGATTATCAATCTGTACTTTACGCCGTTCAATTTTATCCATTTCAATAATGTCATTGAAAATATTACCAAGCGTGATCGCACTGACATGAATCGTTTTCAGATAGTTATTTTGCTCAGACGTCAACTCAGTATCCAGCAGAATACGGCTCAAACCAACAATGCCATTTAAAGGTGTACGAAGCTCATGGCTAATCGTTGAGATAAAAGTAGTCTTATCCCTACTTGCATTCTCCAAAGCGTCCTGATAGCGCTTACGTTCCGTTATATCGCGCCCAAATCCCATAAGCCCGTGTCTTTTTCCCACCCGATCATAAAAAGGGACTTTCCGAAGCTCAAAACAGGCTTTCCGGCCATCGGGATAAACCAGCCACTGTTCATAAGTGAGTGCAACATTATGACGGAACACTTTTTCATCGGTTTTCATCACCTTGCGAGCAACTTCTTTGTCATAAACATCGTTTGGCGTCAGCCCGACAAGTTGTTTCTGACTTTTCCCCGTCAGTAGCTCCATCGCCCGATTACAACCAGAAAACTCATTATTTTCATTACGGTAATAAACCAAATCAGGAGAGGCATCGAGAAAAGATTTCAACAATACCGATTGCTGTTCCAATTCAATCTGCGTCTGCTCACGGTGTTTCATCTCTTCTTTGAGTTTATCCAACAATATCAGATGCGCCTGTTCAGCTTTTTCCCTTACAGAGATCTCCTGATTAAGCTTAATAATGTTGTCTTTTAATTGCTGATTAAGTTCCCGATCACGCTGGCGCATAACTTCCAACTTTTCAACTAATTTGGATAATCGTTGACGGGACTCTTCAAGCTGTTCAACAACAACCGAAAGAAAATAGACAGCCCAAGGCGTAATCAACAAACCAAAAAAAATTGAGCGAACTAAATCAATACTTTGCACTCCTCCTTGAAGCAAAAAAGTGACTACCATCTGTACACCCATTGCAAGAACAACCAATGCGGATGCAAGCAGTAATGAAAAGCGCACTAACCCCAATTTCATCATTAAATCAACATAATATTGGGCCAGGCCCCTGAGCAGCTTCATTTCATAAAAACTCCCGTTAAATATGACCATTCCAGATCATACCGTAAAAGACCGGCCACTTCGTTGAAGGAATAACAGAAATTGTTGACCTGGTAAAACAATAGTATTATTTAATAGTTTTAGTTATGACTCACCAAATATTATTCTGGCGTTTTACTCCTGCCGGTCTTTTCGCACAATCCAAATATGAATAAATAATCAAATACATTGATAAAATAAGCATAAAATTCTTTTTTACTCCTTTAACACCCCCAAAAAGATAAAACTTTATTCTTATAAAGAAACAAAAATACATATTAATTCTTTAAAGTTCACATTGTTTAGATTTTAAACCTAGTAAATAAAAGTTTAACAGCATATATAAAACAGATATTACACTAATATTAGTGATATAAATCACATTAAAATTCTAACATGATCTATATCACATAACTCCAATATTAAATTTTTTACTTAAAAATTATAACGTTAGCCTTAATTATCACCTATCCTTATCTTATCCCAGCTATATTTGACCTGATTTATATTTCTAGTTAACTTGGAAAGTCACTGGAAATCATCTGTCAGATTCTCATCTGAACCATAATTATGCAGTGAAACAATATCATTTAAGTCACCACCTGTTTATCACAAATAAACAAGTGGTGGTTGATTGAGGGCGCAATTCAGACGCCAGTACAAAGTATTAATCTCACAAATGTCTGTGAGTTTCTGTGAGAGTCGGACAGAACCTCGGGAGGTTCATATATGCTATATAACAAATCTCAAGAAAAGGATAACTGTGGCTTTGGATTGATAGCCCATATTGAAGGGGAGCCAAGCCACAAAGTAGTACGTACCGCTATCCATGCCTTGGCAAGAATGCAACATCGTGGGGCAATCCTGGCAGACGGCAAAACCGGTGATGGTTGTGGTTTATTACTGCAAAAACCTGACCGTTTTTTTCGGATGGTCGCACAGGAGCAAGAGTGGCATTTAGCCCGCAATTACGCCGTCGGAATGCTATTTCTCAGCCAAGATCCTCAGATTGCACAAAACTGCCGGGAAATCGTCGAACAAGAGCTACAAAATGAAACTCTGTCAGTCGTTGGCTGGCGTGAAGTCCCCATCAACAGTGATATTCTGGGCGAAATAGCCCTCTCAAGCCTCCCCCGTATCGAACAGATTTTTGTTAATGCTCCAGCAGGCTGGCGTGCACGTGATTTAGAACGCCGTTTGTTCGTTGCTCGCCGCCGAATAGAAAAACGCATTAACGACAGCGATTTTTATGTTTGCAGTTTGTCTAATCTGGTGACTATCTATAAAGGGCTGTGCATGGCGGCAGATTTACCCCGCTTCTATCCCGATCTGGCTGATTTACGTTTGGAATCGGCGATTTGCCTATTCCACCAGCGCTTCTCAACCAATACCGTCCCACGCTGGCCACTGGCACAACCTTTTCGCTATCTTGCCCATAACGGTGAAATAAACACCATCACCGGTAACCGCCAGTGGGCACGAGCAAGAGCCTATAAATTCAAGACGCCGCTGATTCCCGATCTGCAAACGGCTGCCCCTTTTGTCAACGAAACCGGGTCAGATTCCAGCTCGCTGGATAACATGCTGGAACTGTTTCTCAACGGCGGCATGGATTTAATCCGTGCTATGCGATTGCTGGTTCCTCCCGCATGGCAAAACAATCCTGATATGGATGAAGATCTGCGAGCTTTTTTTGATTTCAACTCCATGCACATGGAGCCGTGGGATGGCCCGGCGGGTATCGTTATGTCAGATGGGCGCTATGCTGCCTGTAATCTGGATCGCAATGGCTTGCGCCCGGCCCGCTATGTTATCACCAAAGATAAGCTGATCACCTGTGCTTCCGAAATCGGCATCTGGGATTATCAACCGGACGAAGTGGTGGAAAAAGGGCGCGTTGGTCCCGGTGAACTTATCGTGATTGATACCCGCCAAGGCCGCATCCTTCATGCAGAAGAAACAGACAATGACTTAAAAAGCCGCCATCCCTATAAAGAATGGATGGATAAAAACGTCAAACGCCTTACTCCATTTGAAGAGCTACTGGAAGATCAAGCTGGTCATCGGGATCTGAACGATCAATCCTTAGCGGTCTATCACAAACAATTTGCCTACAGCAACGAAGAGCTAGATCAAATCATCCGTGTCTTGGGAGAGAATGGTCAGGAAGCAACCGGTTCAATGGGGGATGATACACCGTTTGCCGTCCTTTCCAGCCGTCCACGGATTATTTATGACTATTTCCGCCAGCAATTCGCTCAAGTCACTAATCCGCCAATCGACCCACTACGGGAAGCACATGTTATGTCTCTCACCACCTGCATTGGGCGGGAGATGAACGTATTTTGCGAAGCAGAGGGACAGGCACACCGATTAAGCTTTAAATCCCCTATTCTGCTCTACTCTGATTTTCATCAATTAATCACGCAGCAAAGTCCACACTATCGCGCAGAACGATTAGACTTAACTTTCAATCCACAAGAAACCAATCTGCAAAATGCCCTGTTCGCATTGTGTGACCAGGCAGAACAACTCGCCAGAGATGGTGCGGTATTGTTGGTATTATCTGACCGCAACATTACGCCGGAGAAGTTACCCATACCAGCGCCGATGGCTGTTGGCGCTATTCAACACCGTTTGGTAGAAAAAAACCTACGCTGTGATACCAACCTGATAGTAGAAACAGCGAGTGCCCGTGATCCACACCATTTCACTGTACTACTGGGATTTGGCGCCACAGCGATTTATCCCTACCTGGCTTATGAATCACTGGCCAAAATGGTCGATAATGGCACAATTAATAAACCCTATGCTGATGTCATGCTTAACTACCGCAATGGTATCAATAAAGGGTTATATAAAATCATGTCGAAAATGGGCATATCGACTATCGCCTCCTATCGCTGTTCTAAACTATTTGAAGCTGTCGGCTTACATTCCGAATTAACTGAATTTTGCTTTAACGGCGTCGTCAGCCGAATTGGCGGTGCTAATTTCAGCGATTTCGAGCAGGATCTGCGAAACTTATCCAAACGCGCATGGCTTGCCCGTCAACCACTCGATCAGGGGGGATTGCTGAAATATGTTCATAACGGCGAATACCACGCCTATAACCCGGATGTTGTAAGCACTTTACAGGCTGCGGTTCATAGTGGCGAATATCACGATTACCTAAAATATTCTCGTCTGGTTAATCAACGCCCAATTACCACCATCCGTGATTTACTGGCGATCAAAACAAAAGCTGAACCTCTGCCTATTGAAGAAGTAGAACCTGCCGAAGAGCTGTTTAAACGCTTTGATACCGCAGCGATGTCGATTGGAGCATTAAGCCCCGAAGCACACGAAGCTCTGGCCGAAGCCATGAATACGCTAGGTGGTTTTTCCAACTCCGGCGAAGGTGGAGAAGATCCCGCACGTTACGGAACAAAAAAGGTTTCCCGTATCAAACAAGTTGCTTCCGGTCGATTCGGTGTAACACCTGCTTATCTGGTCAACGCTGATGTGATTCAGATTAAAGTCGCGCAAGGTGCTAAACCCGGAGAAGGTGGGCAATTACCGGGCGATAAGGTAACACCGTATATTGCAAAACTGCGTTATTCCGTGCCCGGCGTAACACTTATTTCTCCACCACCACATCACGATATTTACTCTATTGAAGATTTGGCTCAGTTGATTTTCGATCTAAAACAGATCAACCCCAATGCGCTGATCTCAGTAAAACTGGTTTCAGAACCCGGCGTTGGTACTGTTGCCACTGGCGTTGCCAAAGCTTATGCCGATTTAATTACTATTGCAGGTTATGACGGCGGTACCGGCGCCAGTCCATTGTCATCGGTGAAGTATGCCGGATGCCCTTGGGAATTGGGGCTGGTGGAAACCCAACAAGCGCTAGTTGCTAACGGATTACGCCATAAGATCCGCTTACAAGTCGACGGCGGGTTGAAAACCGGCGTAGATATTATTAAAGCGGCCATTCTTGGCGCTGAAAGTTTCGGTTTCGGTACCGGACCGATGGTTGCCCTTGGGTGCAAATATCTGCGTATTTGCCATCTCAATAACTGTGCAACCGGGGTTGCCACTCAGGATGAGAAATTACGTCGCGACCACTACCACGGATTGCCTGAGCGGGTAATGAACTATTTCCGCTTTATCGCCCGTGAAACCAGAGAGATTATGGCTGCATTGGGTGTCAAAAAGCTAACTGATTTAATCGGCCGAACTGACCTGCTTGAAGTATTAGAAGGTATTTCAGCAAAACAGAGCAAACTCAATCTTGATCCGCTCCTGGCAACCGCAGAACCCCATCAAGGCAAAACATTATATTGCACCGAAAACAATCCACCATTCGATAATGGGACTCTGAATAAAAATTTACTGGCTCAAGCTTCCAGCTATATTGAGAACCAGCAAAGTAAAACTTTCTATTTCGATATCCGTAATACTGATCGTTCAGTGGGCGCTTCCCTTTCCGGTTTTATCGCTGCTCGACATGGTAATCAGGGGATCGCCGCGGCGCCAATAAAAATTCATTTCAACGGTACTGCCGGTCAAAGTTTTGGTGTCTGGAATGCCGGTGGTCTAGAGCTGACACTTATCGGCGATGCCAACGATTATGTCGGTAAAGGTATGGCTGGCGGCCGCATTGTCATACACCCGCCGGTGGGTTCTGCCTTCAAAAGCCATCAGGCAACCATCATTGGCAACACATGTCTCTACGGAGCAACCGGGGGCAAACTGTTTGCTGCCGGGCGAGCAGGAGAACGCTTCGCCGTTCGTAATTCAGGGGCGATTACAGTTGTAGAAGGTATTGGAGATAATGGCTGTGAATATATGACAGGAGGTATCGTCTGTATTCTCGGACGCACTGGCATAAATTTTGGTGCCGGAATGACCGGAGGCTTTGCTTATGTCCTGGATGAAAATGATGATTTCCGCAAACGGGTTAACCCAGAGTTAGTCGAAGTACTGGCAGTAGCTACCTTAGCTATCCACGAAGAACACTTGAGAGGACTTATCACTGAGCACGTCCTCCTGACCGGCTCTCAGCGCGGTGAAGATATTCTTGCTAACTGGCAACAGTGGCTGAGTAAATTCGCGCTTGTGAAACCCAAATCCAGTGATGTGAAAGCCCTACTGGGACATCGCAGTCGTTCTTCCGCAGAATTGCGAATTCAAGCGCAATAAGGAGCCAAGATGAGCCAGAATGTATATCAGTTTATCGACTTACAACGCGTCGATCCGCCTAAAAAGCCGCTGAAAATCCGCAAAATAGAATTTGTGGAGATCTACGAGCCATTTTCAGCAATTCAGGCACAGACACAGGCCGATCGCTGCCTTTCTTGCGGTAACCCTTATTGCGAATGGAAATGCCCCGTTCATAACTACATTCCCAATTGGCTTAAACTTGCCAATGAAGGACGTATTATGGAAGCGGCTGATCTATCCCACCAAACAAACAGCCTGCCGGAAGTTTGTGGTCGTGTTTGCCCACAGGATCGCCTTTGTGAAGGCGCTTGTACTCTGAATGATGAGTTCGGTGCCGTGACGATTGGTAATATTGAGCGCTACATCAATGACAAAGCGATTGCTATGGGCTGGAAGCCCGATATGTCACAAGTTCAGCCAACGGGCAAACAGGTTGCGATTATTGGCGCAGGCCCTGCGGGGCTAGCTTGTGCTGATGTATTAACCCGTAATGGCGTACAAGCCGTTGTTTTTGATCGTCACCCGGAAATCGGTGGATTACTCACCTTTGGCATACCGGCGTTTAAACTGGAAAAAGAGGTCATGATACGCCGCCGTGAAATTTTCTCTGAGATGGGAATTAAATTCCGGCTCAATACTGAAATAGGCAAAGATATTGCCTTATCTGAACTGACTGAGCAGTTTGATGCAGTATTCCTTGGTGTAGGAACCTATCAGTCAATGCGTGGAGGGCTGGCAAATGAAGATGCTGATGGTGTTTATGAGGCTCTGCCATTTCTGACTGCCAATACCCGGCATTTGATGGGTTATCCCGCCCTGCAATCGCAACCTTTTATCAATATGCAGGGTAAGCGGGTCGTGGTGCTTGGCGGCGGTGATACTGCAATGGATTGTGTCAGAACCTCGATTCGCCAAAAAGCAGTTTCGGTTACTTGTGCTTATCGTCGCGACGAAATCAACATGCCAGGATCCCAGCGTGAAGTCAAAAATGCCAAGGAAGAAGGTGTAGAGTTTCTGTTTAATCTGCAACCGGTCAGTATTGAAATCAACCATTCAGGTCAAGTTTGTGGCATAAAAATGGTACGGACTCAATTAGGTCAACCTGATGAGAATGGACGCCGCCAAGCTGAAATTATCGCAGGTTCAGAACACCTGCTTAAGGCCGATGCAGTGATCATGGCATTCGGCTTTAAACCACATACCATGAACTGGCTAAATGATCATCAAGTAACCTTGGATAAACAGGGACGCATTGTCGCACCAGAGAGTTCAGACATTCCCTTTCAAACCAGCAATCCGCAGATATTTGCTGGTGGGGATGCTGTTCGTGGCTCCGATCTCGTTGTAACCGCAATTGCCGAGGGGCGTAAAGCCGCGCAAGGCATTCTTGATTACCTAAACATCTAATCAACCAAGGGAGCTTTTCAGCTCCCATCTCTTTCTATTACCAGTTCAATAAATTATATTAATCTAACCACCATTACACAAAAAAGTAAGTAGATTTGATGAACATTTCAGACTTATTACTGTCATAGATAATATTTTAGAATATTATTTTTTATCAATATAGAATTTAAATAAAATATTCTAACCAATAGGGCTAAACACTACGATATTTACTTAACTACAAACACTGGAAATATTAATGAAGCTAATAAAAACCCTAATTCTATTATCACCAATGCTGTTTATCAGCCAAACGGCACTTGCTTTATCACAGCCCTTGACACCCGAAGATATTACTAAAGAAATTATAAACAGAGGGACCAACTCTGTAGTGGCAGAATTAGGAGAAATGGGAGCCAGGCAAGAAATCACTCACAAAATTACGACTGGTGACCGTAAATGGATAAAACTGGCTTTCAAATTAACGCAAAGCATGCACCAGGATTTTGCCAAAGAGATACGCTACGCATTATCCCTGGCATTAATTAATAATCCTGTCGAGGTCCTTGCTAATGCAGATAAAGAAAGCAATATATCACTGGCTGATATCTGCACAATCCCACCAGAGCTGGGAACCAGAGAGAATAAAATAGAGTTTGTAGATAAGGTCAAAAAGAGCTTAGGCGCTATCACAAATCGCGAAGCTAAAGACAGAGCTGAAGATTGTTTCTGGGAGTTAGAAAAAGCCTACAATACAGAATTCTAATTAATAAATTTAAAAAAATAAGGAGGCGAATCGCCCCCTCTTCTAAGCCTATTTAACTACCCGTAAAGCAGGGCGCCCTCTCGTTGGCTTTGGTGGATCATCATCAGGTGAAGTTCCACTATTATCTTCGGCATCACTCAGTGTATCCGTAACTAATACCAGATTATCTGTCGCAGATGCAGAGGCACCCGCTTTATCCTGATCTGAAGCAGATTTAAAAAGATATTCATCTTTATAAGCTGCTTCAGGCTCAAACATCATTCCCGCCCCATTTTCACGGCCATAAATCGCTATAACCGCCGCCATCGGTACACTAACCCGACGGGGAACACCACCAAAACGGGCATTGAAGCGTACTTCATCATTGGTTAACTCAAGATTACCAACAGCTCTCGGCGCTATATTCAACACAATTTGCCCATCGCGGGCATATTCCATTGGTACATTAACTCCACGTAAAGTCACGTCTATAACCAGATGCGGAGTCATATTATTATCGAGCAACCACTCGTAGTGAGCACGCAACAAATAAGGACGACGGGGAGACATTTGAGACAGCTCCATAAATCAGCTCCTGGATTGCAAGCGCATTTCACGTTCAGCTTCAGTTAACGAAGCCAAGAATGCATCACGCTCAAAGACACGCTGCATGTAAATTTGTAAATCTTTAGTGCCAGAACTTGGTAACTCTATACCCAATACCGGTAAACGCCATAGTAAAGGAGCAAGATAACAATCAACCAAACTGAATTCTTCGCTCATAAAGAATGGCATCTCTTTAAATATTGGCGCCACTGCTAGCAACTCTTCTGCTAATCTTTTACGGGCAGTATTGGCTTCTTGAGAATTGCCTTCTTCAATCGTATGCATCAGGGAGTACCAGTCTTTTTGGATGCGGTGCATCATCAAACGGCTGGAACCACGGGCAACTGGATACACTGGCATTAATGGCGGATGAGGAAAACGTTCATCCAGATATTCCATAATGATGCGGGAATCATATAGCGCCAGCTCACGATCAACCAAAGTCGGAACTGTCTGATAAGGGTTCAGATCGATGAGGTCCTGTGGCAGGTTACCTGCCTCAACCTGTTCAACTTCAACGCTGACACCTTTTTCCGCCAATACAATTCGCACTTGATGGCTAAAAATGTCGGCCGGGCCTGAAAACAGAGTCATTACAGAACGTTTGTTGGCAGCGACAGCCATGAAAACCTCCAAGTTTATCTAAAAAAGGAATGAATAGCCCCACACGACCACGACTATTCTTACTCATTCATTCTCACCCTTTATGTTTCTGCGCCGCAACGGTGAATACGGATATGCGCTATTCAACACAATTATATCCTACACAATTATTATCCAACGCAATTACCATCGTTCAGATAATAGGCAGACAAATGGATGAGGCAAAAATTGGCACTAGTTTACCAGATTTTGTACATTTTGGGGGAAGTGTATGGATAATTAAGTAAAAAACCCGCCACAAAGACGGGTTTGCACATTAAATAATTGCCATAAAGACAAAAAATTAACGTTTGGAGAACTGTGGACGACGACGTGCTTTACGCAGACCAACTTTCTTACGTTCAACTTCACGAGCATCGCGGGTAACGAAGCCAGCTTTACGAAGATCAGAACGCAGAGTTTCGTCATACGCCATCAGTGCGCGGGTGATACCGTGACGGATTGCACCTGCTTGACCAGAAATACCACCACCTTTAACGGTGATGTACAGATCCAGTTTACCCAACATATCAACCAACTCCAGCGGCTGACGAACAACCATGCGCGCTGTTTCACGGCCGAAGTAAACTTCAAGGCTGCGTTTGTTGATGACGATATTACCGCTACCTGGCTTAATAAAGACACGTGCGGAAGAGCTTTTGCGGCGACCAGTGCCGTAGTATTGATTTTCAGCCATTGCCTATAATCCCGATTAAATGTCCAGAACTTGCGGTTGCTGTGCCGCATGGTTGTGCTCGCTACCGGCGTAAACTTTCAGTTTACGGTACATTGCACGGCCCAGTGGCCCTTTTGGCAGCATGCCTTTAACCGCGATTTCAATTACACGCTCAGGACGGCGAGCAATCATCTCTTCAAAGGTCGCTTGCTTGATACCACCGATATGACCGGTGTGGTGATAGTAGATTTTATCAGAACGCTTGTTGCCGGTGACTGCAACTTTTTCTGCATTAACGATGATGATGTAATCACCGGTATCAACATGCGGAGTGTATTCCGCTTTATGCTTGCCGCGCAGGCGACGAGCCACTTCAGTTGCAAGACGGCCCAAAGTTTTGCCATCTGCGTCAACAACATACCAGTCGCGTTTTACGGTTTCTGGTTTAGCTGTAAAAGTTTTCATTAAAGCTTACCCAATAATAAGTTACACGTTGGTGAACACTCAAGGTTCAGAAACTTGCTGAGGTTCACACGACTCTTGTCCAGCAAACCTACCCCTTCGAATAGCCTATGCCGGCACTATTGCAAGTTTTTGGGAAAAAAAACATTGCTGTAACGTGGGGTCGCAAGATTATAGAGAAGTCAAAAATAAAAATCGACCCCAATTTGAATATTTAAAATCAGTTTTGAATCTGAAATATACGGGTAAACATAAAATTAAGGTAAATGAGGTAATTTCAGATACTCTTCGCTTTGCATCTCTTGCAAACGGGATAAGCAACGCTGGTATTCGAAAGTCAACAACACCCCTTGGTAAATTTGCTCCATCGGCACCGCCGCATTAATGATCAGTTTTACCCGGCGTTCGTAAAATTCATCAACCAGCGCCAGAAAACGGCGAGCGGCATTTTCATTACCCGGCATTATCGCTGGAACCTGATATAACAAAACAGTGTGATAAAGTTTTGCTAAAACAATATAATCCATCTGACTACGCGCATCTTCGCACAAAACTTTAAATCCAATTGCCAATACACCATCAGCGTTACGAATCGCCGGCATCTGTCGATGGTTAATTTCCAACACCGAAGCTTGTTCACTGCTGTTACCGGCCAAAAGAATAAACATTCGATCCATCGCTCGTTCATTATCTTCATTCAGCGGTGCGAAATAGAGATGAGCTTGTGTCAATGTGCGCAACCGATAGTCAATACCCGAATCCACATTCATAACATCACAATATTTTTTGATCTGCTCAATAGCAGGCAAAAAACGAGCTCGCTGTAAGCCATTGCGATAGAGTTCATCTGGAGGAATATTGGACGTTGCAATCAAGGTAATTCCCCTGACAAACAGCGCCTCCAACAATGTACCGAGAATCATGGCATCGGTAATATCGGAAACGAAAAACTCATCAAAGCAAAGCACATCGGTTTCCGCTTTAAAACTATCCGCTACAATATCCAGCGGATTTTCATGCCCTTGCAATGCCTTTAACTCTTCATGCACTCGCAGCATAAAACGATGGAAATGCAAACGTAATTTTCTTTCACTGGGTAAACTTTGGTAAAACATATCCATTAACCAAGTTTTCCCTCTACCAACGCCTCCCCACATATAAAGCCCTTGAACAGGTCTACAGCTCATTGAAGTCGGCTTGCCTAACAGTTTACTCAGACGACCTTTCAAGCTTTGGCGTTTCACGGGATTGCCGGGAGAAGCATTAATCAGAGCATGACGAATGGTATCCAATTGAGCAACGACTTGACGCTGAACCTCATCTGGTTGGTATTTACCCTCGGAAAGGGCTTTTTGATAGTATGATGAAGGGGTAATCAATGATGGCATGACAATAACAATCCTTAAAATAATCGCCCATTTTTTATCGTTTTTATGATTCAGATTGACCTTATTACCGGATCAATTGTCTACAATAAGGTTCAGAATAAGGTCTACAAACAAATGTAAATCATGATCAATATTCCACTCTAACTAGATTAACGGTTATAGTGACGATAATTAAGTGAAACATTCTGCGGAACAACGATGTTGATGAAGGAGTAGCTATGACTTGGGAGTATGCACTGATTGGATTGGTAGTTGGTTTTGTTATCGGAGCGCTAGTTATGCGTTTTGGTAACGCTAAGCTGCGCCAGCAGAAAGCCTTACAAACCGAACTGGAGAATAATAAATCAGAACTGGAAGAGTACCGTAAAGAATTAGTTGGTCATTTTGCCCGCAGTGCAGAATTACTCGACAATATGGCTCGCGATTATCGTCAGTTATATCAGCATATGGCTAAAAGCTCTCATGAACTGATGCCGAATATGCCAGTACAAGACAATCCATTTAATTATCGATTGACTGAATCAGAAGCGGATAATGATCAAGCTCCGGTTAAGATGCCACCAAAGGATTATTCCGACGGCGCTTCCGGCCTGTTTCGTCCGATGAACGAAAAAAACCAGTAAAAATTTTTGCTGTGGCATGTTCGTGCCACAGCATTAATTCAAATGTAAAATCTATTATCTACCTGCAAGTTTTGTCTTTTTGTTTCTCAATCATGTAAATACCTGTAAAGAATCATGCTAAATCTGTTTGCCCGATGAACTTTATTTAATAATTAACAGTCATAGAATAATCATGGCTGCTTGCCGGAATTAACTTCATTGGCCTTCTGGCTTAGGTATACAAGAGAACAAAATTAGATGAAAAGAAAACACTTACTCCTTAGTGCGTTAGCAATCAGTATCGGACTGTCTACAATTTCGATCCCGACTATCAGTAGCGCTGCTTTACCTGCTGCTATTGCCGGTCAGACGTTACCAAGCCTTGCACCGATGCTTGAAAAAGTCCTGCCAGCCGTTGTCAGCGTGCATGTTTCCGGTACGCAAGTACAACAGGAACAGAGCATACCCGAAGAATTCAGATTCTTCTTTGGTCCAAATCTACCAATGGGCCGTGAAAGTACCCGCCCATTCCAAGGGCTTGGCTCAGGCGTCATTATTGATGCCGCCAAAGGTTATATATTAACCAACAATCACGTTATCGAGAATGCAGATAAAATCCGTGTCCAACTAAATGATGGACGTGAATATGAAGCCAGATTGTTAGGTCGCGATCCTCAGACGGATATCGCCCTGCTGCAACTGAAAGATGCTAAGAATTTAACTGCCATTACTATGGCCGATTCCGATAAGCTCCGAGTTGGTGATTTTGCTGTTGCGGTTGGTAATCCATTCGGCCTTGGTCAAACTGCAACTTCCGGCATTATCTCTGCGTTAGGGCGTAGTGGTCTGAACCTTGAAGGGTTAGAAAACTTCATCCAAACAGATGCATCTATTAACCGTGGCAACTCCGGTGGCGCACTGGTTAATTTGAATGGTGAATTAATCGGTATCAATACCGCTATTCTGGCCCCAGGCGGCGGTAACATCGGTATCGGCTTTGCAATCCCAAGTAATATGGCAAAAACCTTGAGCGAGCAGCTTATCGCTCATGGCGAAGTCAAACGCGGTATTCTTGGTATTAAAGGCATGGAAATGAATTCCGATATCGCCAAGGCATTCAATATCGATGCCCAGCGCGGGGCATTTGTCAGTGAAGTATTACCAAAATCCGCAGCCGCGAAAGCAGGTATTAAATCCGGCGACATTCTTGTTTCCGTTGATGGTAAGAAGATTAGTAGCTTTGCTGAGCTGAAAGCCAAAATCGGCACAACGATACCAGGTAAAGAAATTAAAATTGGCTTATTGCGTAAAGGTAAACCAATGGAGGTTTCTGTTACGCTGGAAAACAGTGAAGGTCAAACAACCAAAGCCGGAAATCTGACCCTTGCCCTGCAAGGTGCGACTCTGAGCAATGGCGAAGTGAAAGGGACTTACGGTGTGAAAATCGATAGTGTCGCTCAAAACTCACCGGCGGCGTTATCTGGCTTACAGAAAAATGACCTGATTGTTGGGATCAATAATGAACGGATACAGAATATTAATGAACTGCGCAAAGTCATTGATTCTAAACCGCCAGTTATAGCGCTGAACATTCTTCGCGGCGAAGAGAGTATCTATTTGTTACTGAGAAATTAATATTTTTAGTAAAAATCGATCTAATTCCATTTAAGACACAGCGTAACGCTGTGTCTTAAAGTCGTTGATATCCCTCGCGACGGGTGAGTTTGTAAATAGTTTTTCTGGAGGACTCAATATGAGAACCGTAGTCGTATTTAAAAACGGCAATAACCGAGCTGTATGTTTACCTCACGACCTCGATTTCGAGGGAGTGAACGAATTGGAGATTATTCGTGAAAGCGATATCATTATTCTGCGACCGATTAAACCCAGTTGGAATTCCTTTTTACCACAAGAAAAAGCTAACTCTGACTTTTTAACCGAACGGCTGGATATTGTGGAAAAAGAACGCGTTAAGTTATGAAAAAATATAAGCCATTGTTTTAACCTCTGATTTTAATTGGCATCAGGTTTTAATCGTTGTTTTTACCACTTTTAATACCTGATTTTTATTAAGTTTAATCATCATGGCATATCGTATTTTACATTTAACCAACGTTAATTATACCCGCTTTTTATCTTTGCTGAGGCTGTTTACTCTCAATCCAGAGATGTTTATATAGACTATCACCCTTTATTTTTCACATAAATTAGGCCAGTAAACAGCCTGATAATATTAAAGACACCCCTTTATATTTTCTCTGATAATCAACTCTCTATTTAGAAGTTAAACCCTGCCACATTAACCGTTTCACACTTCTTTTCATTGCGTTATATTTATAATTTCCTCAATAAAATAACGGTGAGAGAATATTTTAATATCAACATACAGAATAACATTATTTTACCTTCTGATTTCTTTTCAACTCTCTGTTAATGGTTAATGGATTTTTATTAAAAGCAATTAACTGTCCTTATAAAGAAGGTATCTATTGAGTTAAATCCTTATATAAATCTTTAATCTCTCTGTATACTCACTTTTAAATCATCATAGCAAGGAATAAACCTTTTTTATTTATGCCGTCCCTTTTAAAAATCTGGCATTAATGGGATACCTAATTTTTTAATCCTCAGATGAATTAATTACCGATAAAAAAGCGCTTACGATCGCTAAAAGCGAGAAATACACGTAAAAAGAGAAAGTTAACCATGTTAAAAGAGATGGAATCGGTAAAGCAATTATCATTCCGTTTTTTTTAAGCAAAAGAGGTTTTCATTGAGTAGTTTTTATCAACCTAATATTTTTTCGTTTCCTGATACGCATTTAACTTCCCCATTTTAATTAAACTGATGTTTAAGTTTTCTCTTTTTCCTGTATTTAATTTTTTAACTTTAAAACCAGAGCAGATAACAGACATGCTAATAATATTTAAGCTCAATGCCTGATTATTTAATCATTTTTAATACTGCTAATCTAATCAATCTAAAAACTTATCGATTTCCTTTAATCATTGTCTCTGATTTTTCGTAAACTCCTAACAACCCATGCAAAACCGCTTATTTAAGCACATTAGCTTAATTCGATTAATCCTGTTAAATATTTCACTCTTATTATGGGATTAACGCTGTCACTGTGTTAATCAATTCAAGACCGGTTTTTCCTGATGTTTTCTCTTCCAATATCAATATAGCAACGAATTTTTTACCCGTTTTTAAAAAACCTTAATCACTTATTTTCACCTTTAATGATTAAAGTTTTTACCTGTTTTTTCATAATATGCTGACTATTTTTCCAGATTTTAAAACGACACTGACAGACCATAAACGGCTTTTTAACGACTGTTTTATCATACGCAGATAAAGCGTATCTCATTTTACCTGAATGAGTGAAAATTTCTGATACGCCTTGCTTTCAAACGATATGAAAAACGGCACCCCACATGATTTAATCTGGATAAATCTCAACGTTACGAAGTCAATAAAAAACGCTAAAACGAAAAATTAAAGACAGTGAAAACAGCGTTAAAACCCCGCCGATTGTAGCAAAATACGATAAAAAAGAGTTTAATGCCCATGAAAACTGTCAGTACAGATTTTTTCGTTTTATTATTAATAAAAACTCAACAGTGATAATCGAAGCGCTAAAAGTAGATCCAGCATAATGCGGTGTCTGTTAATTTCTATGTTATCCTGCCATGACTCATTAACTCACACTGAATAATACTCATGATTGCCAAGTTGCTGCGCTCTGCTTTTTTAGGATTACTTGTAGCTGTAATTTTACTGATTACCATTCCATCACTGCGCCCTAGCGGGTTGATGTCTGCAATTACCAGCAACAGTAATGACGAAGTTCCATTCAGCTTTAATAAAGGTGTCCGCAGGGCAGCGCCCGCCGTAGTCAACGTCTACAGCAGCAACATGGGGAGTTTTTCTCATCAAGGCCGGGAAAACCATACCCTTGGTTCCGGCGTCATCATGAGTGATAAAGGCTACATCCTTACCAATAAACACGTCATTAATAATGCAGGACAAATTATTGTTGCACTGCAAGACGGCCATTTTTATGAAGCCTTGGTCATAGGCTCTGACAGCTTAACGGATCTTGCCGTCCTGAAAATTGATGCTGAAAACCTGCCTGTCATAACGATTAATCCAAATAGAGTAGCGCATGTGGGAGATGTCGTTCTCGCGATTGGTAACCCTTATAATCTAGGGCAAACCATTACCCAAGGGATTATTAGCGCGACCGGTCGCGTTGGATTAAGCCCTACCCGCCGCCAAAACTTTCTCCAAACTGATGCTTCCATTAATCAAGGTAACTCCGGCGGCGCACTGATTAACACCCTTGGCGAGTTGGTAGGTATCAATACATTATCATTCGATAAAAGTGAAAATGGTGAAACCCCAGAAGGATTGGGGTTTGCTATTCCGACTGAGCTCGCCACTAAGATTATGCAGAAACTTATCCGTGACGGACGGGTTATCCGGGGTTTTATCGGCATAACATCCCAAGAGCTGCCACATATTCGCTCTTCTAACGGCAATATTAACCAGATTCAGGGGTTACGAGTATTTCAAGTGACTGCAAACGGACCAGCGCAAAAAGCTGGTATTAAAGTGGGTGATATCGTTACCAGCGTCAATGATAAACCCGCTATCTCTGCGGTTGAAACAATGGATCAAGTAGCTGAAATACGCCCCGGCAGCGTTGTTCCTGTCACTTTATTGCGCAATGGGAAAATATTATCGCTGCAAGTGACCATTGAAGAATATGATGAGTATTAATTAATCTGAGGTTTACTTAAATCGAATCTTTGGTGAACGTAGCGGGGTAAAAAATCTGGGATTTATGTCACATTTATTAAACTCATCAAATAGTCATCCCCCAAACAGACGGGACAACAGGCAGTTTTTATTATATGTTCCTGACTGGATATTAAACACATAAAACGACTGATGCGTTATCTTAACCAGACGCTTAAACCGCAATAGAATATCCCCGACGTTGCCTGTTCATACAGGTTATCAATAAGACTCTCAGCGACAAACGGCCGACGCTTTTATCGCTTTAGAGAGAGTTATGACGTAACTTGCCAATGATAAGGGAACGTAATGCCATTCCAAAAAAACCAATGCCGGCGATTTAGTGCCGGACCCATTGCCGACTGCTTAAGTGCGCAAAGCGCCGACGGTCTAACCTGCCGCATGCCCTCAACCCAGCCAAAGCGGCCGCTCGCCATCATCACCTCGTTTCAAGCCCGTCCGGGCGAAGAACCCTAACCCCAGGGAGGCGTGATGAGCCTGTTACAAAATGTCTGGGTGGGTGCCGGGGCCGC
>NZ_PUWT01000037.1:0-59292 GCF_002968995.1 Photorhabdus hindustanensis | reverse complement strand
ATTGCTATATTTGTCCTGCGCATCACCAATTGTCCCTGCAAAGTACAGTGAAAGCCACTGAAAAAACGCGGCCCTATCGGGTTTATAGCGCTGACAATTGTGCCGGATGCCCGCAGAAAGCGGGCTGCACAAAGGCTAAAGGAGGAAGAAAAATAAAACGTTATCCGGAAGATGAAGGGAGGGAGGCGCTTCGTTTGCATATGGCCCGACCCGAGTCAAAACAGATATTGAGTCAACGAAAGAGCCTGGTAGAACCGGTATTTTCGGCATTACGGGGAATTCAGAGACTGGAACGCTTTCGGCGTAAGGGATTGTCAGCGGTAAAGCTGGAGTTTTCCCTGCATGCAATGGCCTATAACTTATCAAGAGCGGTGGCTCTGATATTAGGGATTATTTTTAGCCTGTTATCCATACAAATAACAGGCTGCCCAAAGTCAGTGATTGAATTTAACTTGATGCTTGAAAAAGTGACCTTAACCTTTTGCGACACCCTCTTATGGCGGGATTTTTTTATCTAGCTAAGATTAATTCACTTTAAAATCAACCAGATAAAAATTTTATAAGCAACTGTAAGTAGCATGGAAATTCTTAAGTGTGGACACTTTTGAGTGCTACGGTTGCTTATGATTGCTAAATTTCCATGCCGCCATTCAGTGGGTTTAACGTGATTGCAAATAGTCGGGTGCCAGATGAGCATACGCCATAGTTTGTTGTATATTGGCATGACCGAGTATTTGTTGCAGTGCAACAATGTTTCCACCTTTCATCACAAAATGACTCGCGAATGTGTGGCGTAGAACGTGCGTTGCTTGTCCTTCTGGTAAATCAGGTTTTATTGACTTTAACTTTGTACGAAAGCTTTCGTAATCAATGTCAAATAATTCCCCTGACTTCTGTTTGATTTCCTTTTCTAACTCTTTTGATATCGGAATAGTTCTTTGCTTGCCATTTTTGGTTTTTAAAAATGTCACTCGACAACTTGGTATTTCGGGTTGTTGCTACCAAAAGACACTGTATTTGCACTTTCTGCAACCTACGAAAACGGGTATAACGGTGTCCGTGATGTTGCTTCGCATCCGCAAAACTGCGCTTTATCGCCTCCTTTCGTCGTTTGTAGATCTTTATTCCCCACGGGGTTAATCGGTTTTCTCTGGCTTGCTTTTTACTGGCCTCCTAAATATGGCGGGTTATCATTTTTCAGGCTATTTTGCTAATATGACAACACAAATGGCAACATGCTTTAAGGCAATAGTGAACTAAGGAGGATGAATGGAGACGATTCATTTTCGTATTGATGAAGAAACCAAGCGCTTAGCTATGCAAACTGCCAAACGCCATCAGACAGACTTAACAAAGTTAATGAGGCAAAAAGCCGAAGAGTTGGCGAATGAAGAACGTGAGTATCAAAAAAATACCCATGCTCACTGGTTAGAAGCGGAAATTGAGAAAGCAATTGACCGATGTGAAAATGGTTTGGCTCATTTTATTGATGATTCTGAAAGTCATCGCCGGATGGCTCTACTGTGTAATAAGTTGAGCAGGGGATAAAGTGATACGTATTTCATGGGAAGAAACCGCCCAAACTGACCGGGAGCAAATTTATTTCTACTTCTTTGAGCAGGCTGGGCTGTTGTTGGCTGGTAAAATTGATACAAAATTTTCGGAAATGGCTGAACTTCTGAAAGTTACCCCATATGCAAGCATAGGCATAAAGGCTCGTAACAGCCCAGATGAGCATTATAGAAAACTCATTGTCCTTCATTTTCCTTTTATCATGCTCTACCGTTACGATGAGGATATAGAAAATATAAAAATTCTCAGAATATTGCACATCTCCAGAAGAATAACCGGGCTTTTTTAAGTAAAAAACTTTGAGGTGAATCTAAAGAATATTCCAGCCAGATAACTGGGAGCATTTCTTTGTCTGACAGTAAACTGAGTTATAAAAAGCCTCTCGAAATACGAAGGGCTTTTGCTAAGGGTTTCAATTATACAGTAGATGAGATGTGGATAATTCATTTTAAAATCCCCTTATAATCAATGAATAATACCTTAAATAGTCCAACCCAGTATGTAGGGTTAGATTTGTTACTCTATTAACCCAATTGGTTCTCCAGTTTTGAGATCAATTTTCTGCCTGTTGCTTTGTGGCTCTTTTTTATAATCAGCGAGGGTTTTATTTGCTATTTTAATTTTATCAGATGACTCTTTCTTGTTGCCATCGCTAAAGACGAAAAAATAAAGGCCAGAATAACGATCATTCGTTCCAGATTGGCTTGGCTTTGCATCCACAGCTCTTCAATTTGAGTCTTGATAAGGGTTTTATTCCTTCTATAACAACTACATAAGAAACACCATTTCTTGCACATTTTTGTGTTCACTGTTCGTTCATAAGAATGGTTTGTAATTAATTATGGCTGTTGGAATAGGCAGTAAGTGTGTTTTGTTTATTTGCTAGAAAATTGAATGGAATAAGTACAGTTAATCTCAAAACTGTATAAGGTGGTTTTATTCATATCTGAGATCCTTGAGCAATTCTGTAGTAAGCGATCTGATGTGGTGCTCTGGCTGTTGAGTCTTCTTCTTTGCAGTGAGAGTCGTGCTGTTTTCATGACAAATGGAAGCTGTTGCGAGTCAGCTCTGACAAGGCCCTTTAGCCTATTAATTGTCCGATTTGGTCGGGCGGTACTCTTTCCGATGGTTTTTTATTGTTGTTATTCTAACCAATCCTGTTTATCTTATTTCATTTAACTTAAGTAGATTTGATTGTTCATTTGTGCTCAAAAAGGGAAAAGGATATGTCTGGTAACGAGGTAAAAGATCGGCGTCCGATCAAGACACGCAATGCAGTGTGGGCCAGTAAGATGGCTAAATGGTTGCAATGTAAAGGGGCGACACCAAATGGCATATCTGTTGCCAGCGTTGTTTTTGCTGTATTAGCTGGCGTGTGTTTTGCCGTGTGTTTTTTAGTCGAGTCTTTTTGGTTGACTTCACTTTTATTGATTATTGGCGCCTTGCTTATTCAAGGTCGGCTAATATGTAATTTATTGGATGGTATGGTTGCTGTTGAAGGGGGATTGAAGACGGCTGCTGGTTCTGTTTTTAACGATCTTCCAGATCGTATTGCTGATTCTTTTATTCTGATTGGGGTAGGGTATGGCTTAACACTTTTCCCGTTTGCAGTTTCTCTTGGCTGTATTGCGGCATTACTGGCTGTTTTGACGGCTTATATTCGCTTATTAGGGGGTACTTGTGGTTTGCCTCAACGCTTCCTGGGCCCAATGGCAAAACAACATCGGATGGCATTAATTACTGTTAGTTCAATTGTTGCCGCTTTTTTACCGCAGTTATGGAGCCAGTATCTTTTATTGGCGGTATTAGTCGTTATCACATTAGGTTGTCTTTGGACATGTATTCGGCGAACCAGAGTCATATTAAGTGAATTACAAGAGAAGGATGCTTGTAATGAATAAATCACAAGAAGTGACGTTGGTAAGTAAAGGTATGGGTTCTTTCCTGTCCGGACTTTGCCGTTTGTTAACTGGGGTAAGAATTCGTTGGATTGGGTGTAAGCCATCGGTAGCTTCTCGAATTTATTATGCTAATCATTCGAGTCATTTGGATGGGTTAGTTATTTGGGCTGGTTTTCCTCGGGTATTACGTTCTCGGGTGCATCCTGTCGCTGCCCGTGATTATTGGAGTAAGACTTATCTGCGCAAATATTTTATCAATAAAGTTTTTCGGGCTGTGCTGATTGATCGTAGAGGTGAGGATTGTTTAAAGGGAAATACTCTTACGCCAATGGAGGATGTATTAAAACGAGGTGAGTCTTTAATTTTGTTCCCAGAGGGGACACGAGGAAGTGGGGAACAAATTAATAAGTTTAAAGGCGGTCTGTATTATTTAGCGAAGAAATATCCTGATGTTGAGCTTATTCCTGTTTATTTGGAAAATTTAAACAGGGTCTTACCAAAAGGCTCGGCACTTGTTGTTCCTGTTATTTGCTCGGCAACATTTGGGCAACCTTTGGAAAAATTAGGTGCAAAGGAGGAAAAAGCTGATTTTTTACAGCGAGCTCGTCAGGCATTGGAGGCGTTAATATTATGACTATGCTTAATAATAAACTACTCCTGTTGTTGGGGGGTATGTTCGTGCCGTTAATTATTGCCAGTATTGTTGGTGCAATACTCTCTTCTAAATATTCAAGGGATAACAGTAATGCGACAATCGATAATCTGAATGCCCGCATCCGTGGTTGGTGGGGGATGTGTGTTATTTGTGTGTTGTCGGTGATTATTGGGCCAATCGGTTCAGTGTTATTATTTGCGAGTATGTCATTTTTCGCTTTACGGGAATTTTTCACTTTGACACCAACACGACGAAGTGACCATGAGGCGATGTTCTGGTGTTTCTTTATTTTCATGCCATTGCAATATGTTGCTGTTGGTATTGAGTGGTATGGCGTGTTTTCTATTTTCATTCCTGTTTATGTTTTCCTGTTTTTACCTGCTCGTATTGCATTGGCTGGAGATACAACGAACTTTCTGGAACGAACAGCTAAAATACAGTGGGGAATGTTGGTTGCGGTATTCTGTATTAGCCATGCGCCCGCTTTATTGATGTTGGATATTCCAGGTTATGAAGGGGAGAATGTCGAATTATTGCTGTTTTTAATGATTGTGGTGCAGATGTCGGATGTTTTGCAGTACGTATTTGGGAAATTGTTTGGCAAACATCCGATCGTGCCTAAGTTGAGCCCGAATAAAACAGTTGAAGGTTTTGCTGGGGGAATCTTGGCTTCCGTTTTGTTAGGAATGTCACTTTACTGGGTAACGCCATTTTCTCCGTGGGAGGCAGGTTTGATGTCGTTAGCAATTACGTTGATGGGTTTTATTGGTGGTTTGTGTATGTCAGCGATAAAACGTGATAGTGGCATTAAAGATTTCGGTGAAATGATTGAAGGGCATGGAGGGATGTTAGACAGGATCGACTCTTTATGCTTTGCGGCACCGGTATTTTTCCACCTAACGCGTTATTTCTATACCTGATGGAAAGACGCCAACGTAATGAATAAAGATTATGTTGAATCGGCACTGTGGTATGGATTGCCGCAGTGCTGGTTTCTGTGTTGTTGATGAGAGTTGGCTGAGGATGCAGCACTGAACAAAATTGCGGATGAACGTTTAAAAGATGCCGAATTTGTTAGCAAAAAACGTTGTAAGCCCTTGTCCAGTGTGAACGGGAAGATTAAGGATAGGATTTCTCTGAAATTGAGTGATGATCTTAAGAGCTATAGCAGCATAATTAAATGGCTTTTTAGCCAACTTGATCTCAAAAAAGGGACTTATGTTAACGCAGACTTGGTTTTTTACCGTATTATATGAAAGTTGAATCAATTCAGCTTGATTGTTTCAGTACGCCAGGTGGTAACAGGTTAAAGTGGTAGCAGGTTAAAAAGGCAGATTTCTCAGTCAAAGTGATCGCATACGGAGTCCGCCGTTAGCGGGTTTGCAATTATTACATCTACAAGTCAGAGGTCATCATGAGCAATGGGATCAAAAGAATCGGTGTCTTAACGAGTGGCGGTGATGCGCCGGGTATGAATGCAGCTATTCGTGGTGTGGTCCGTGCGGGATTAGCCGAAGGGTTGGAAGTTTTCGGTGTTTATGATGGCTATCTTGGCTTGTATGAAAACCGCATGAAGAAACTTGACCGTTTTAGTGTATCCGACATGATTAACCGTGGCGGCACTTTTCTCGGTTCAGCCCGTTTCCCTGAGTTCAGGGATGAGAAGGTTCGTACCGTCGCTATTGAGAATATGAGGAGAAACGGTCTTGATGCTCTGGTTGTTATCGGCGGTGACGGTTCCTATCTTGGTGCGAAGAAATTGACAGAAGCGGGTTTCCCTTGCATCGGTTTGCCGGGCACGATTGATAATGATGTGGCGGGTACGGACTATACCATCGGCTATTTCACTGCGCTGGAAACGGTGGTTGAAGCTATTGACCGTCTGCGTGACACTTCAACTTCCCATAAACGTATTTCCATTGTTGAAGTGATGGGGCGATATTGCGGTGATCTCACTTTGTCAGCCGCTATTGCAGGCGGTTGTGAATTTATTGTTCTGCCGGAAGTCTCATTTAGTTGTGATGAGCTCGTAGCTGAAATTAAAGCGGGTATCGATAAAGGCAAACGCCACGCCATTGTTGCAATTACCGAACATGTTTGTGATGTCTATGAACTGGCGAGACATATCGAAAAAGAGACGCATCATGAAACCCGTGCCACAGTCTTAGGCCATGTTCAGCGTGGTGGTTCCCCGGTTGCTTATGATCGTATTCTGGCTTCCCGTATGGGGGCGTATTCCATCCAATTATTGTTGGAAGGTTATGGTGGTCGTTGTGTTGGTATTCAGAACGAGAAACTTGTTCATCATGACATCATTGATGCAGTGCAGAATATGAAACGCGTGTTTAAACAGGATTGGTTGGAAACCGCGAAAAAGCTATATTGATCACGTCAATACCGGCAAATCTAAATCTGTTGCAGCCTCGTTGGAGGCTGTAATTTGTCTTTAGATATTCCTATGGCATATAAATAAATGCTTTTAATTATTTCTGAGTGATAACGCTTTCTGTCAGCCTTGGATTTCATAACAGCCAAAAACAGTGTGGGAGAGATTCAAGTGAGAGTCAGATGGCATATAGCATTGGCGTTACTGTTGGTTACCAGTAGTAGCGTATGGGCAAAAGATCTTCAACTTCTTAATGTTTCCTATGATCCAACCCGCGAGTTGTATCAGCAATATAATCAAGCGTTTAGTGATTATTGGCAGCAGAAGACAGGGGATAAAGTGATAATCCGGCAATCTCATGGAGGCTCGGGTAAACAGGCAACTTCTGTTATTAATGGCCTTGAGGCGGATGTGGTGACACTGGCTTTGGCCTATGATGTGGATGCCATTGCGGAACGTGGCCGGATAGCTAAGGCATGGATCAAGCGTTTGCCAGAGAATTCAGCCCCTTATACTTCAACTATTGTTTTTTTAGTGCGGAAAGGTAATCCAAAACAGATTAAAGACTGGTCAGATTTGGTTCGTCCAGGCGTATCTGTTGTGACGCCTAATCCAAAAACATCAGGTGGCGCACGCTGGAATTATCTGGCCGCATGGGGTTATGGGTTGATTCATAACAATCAGGATCAGGACAAAGCGAAAGCGTTTGTTAAAACCCTTTACCAGCATGTTGAAGTGCTCGATTCTGGCGCAAGAGGAGCGACCAGTACTTTTGTTGAGCGTGGAATCGGTGATGTATTAATTGCCTGGGAGAATGAGGCATTATTGGCGATTAATGCGCTTGATAAAGATAAATTCGAAATTGTGACGCCTAGCCTTTCAATTCTGGCTGAGCCGACGGTTTCTGTTGTTGATAAGGTCGTTGATAAACGTCATAGCCGTGAGCTAGCAACAGAATATCTGCAATACCTTTACTCTCCCGTTGGACAGGAGATAGTGGCTAAAAACTATTATCGGCCACGTGATAAAACAGTTGCCGATAAGTATCGCTCTTCTTTTCCTGAGTTGGAATTATTTACTGTCGATAAAGTATTCGGTGGTTGGGGAAAAGCGCAAAAAGTGCATTTTGCGACGGGCGGTGTGTTTGATGAGATTATTCAGCGCTGAAAATGAATAGCCGCCGTAGGCATACGGCGGTCAATTATCGTTGAAATATGAATTAAGCTTTTTTCGCAGCAGCAGCGGCTTTTACAATAATAGCGAAAGCATCAGCTTTTAGAGAGGCACCACCAACTAATGCGCCGTCAATGTCTGGCTGAGCGAATAGTTCAGCGGCATTATCCGCGTTCACAGAGCCACCGTACTGGATAATGATCTGTTGTGCGATTACTTCGTCTCTTTTCGCAATATGATCACGAATGAATTTGTGCACAGCCTGAGCTTGTGCCGGTGTTGCTGATTTGCCTGTACCAATTGCCCAAACAGGTTCGTAAGCAATGACCGCGCCTTGGAATGCTTCTGCGCCCAATGTATTCAGAACTGCATCAATTTGCCTTGCGCATACGGTTTCAGTCTGTCCGGCTTCATTTTCCTGTTCAGTTTCGCCGATGCACAAAACAGGGATTAGACCTTGTTGTTTAAGAATGGAGAATTTTTTCGCGATGAATTCGTCACTTTCTTGGTGGTAAGTACGGCGTTCAGAGTGGCCGATGATAATGTATTCTGCGCCAATGTCTTTCAACATTGTGGCGGAAGTTTCACCTGTAAATGCACCAGATAGGTTAATGTCAACATCCTGTGCGCCCAGAGCAATACGACTGCCAGCCAGCGCTTGTTTAGCCTGAGAGAGATAAAGTGCTGGTGGCGCGATAGCGACGTCACAGCCGGTAATACTGCTTAATTCTTTACGCAGGTCGGTGATAAGTTCGTTTACCATATGGGTACTGCCATTCAATTTCCAGTTACCCATCACCAATGGATGTCGCATGTTTTTTCCTCCAACCAGAGAAGTTTAAGTAGTGAGCTGAATTTAGGATCAATTCGGTAGATCAATGCTCCACAGTATAGTGATCATTACAAACAATAGCTTTTTTTATTCCTAAATTTGATTAGTTATCCGGTTCAGATAACCATAGCTTAATCGGTTCAATGGCAAAAGTAAGCGTTTTTTCGCTACTATTTACCACAATATAGCGAATGGCGCCGATGTTGTGGCTGTAAAATGGCGATTTTTTGCTGTTTCTGAGCAAGTTATTAATGTTCTCTTTGCTCTGTTCCTGTGAAATAGTCGGGTTAAAGTGGCGCATCAGAGCTATCATGTATTGTTCTGCCAGAATGTGGTTTTTCTGTGTTTCTGTTTCGCTTTCTGATGGTAATAATGTCAGTTGCAGGCTTTTGATTTTTTCACTTCCCCGCTCAAGTACGGCGGAAGAATAAAGTTTTTCATTGATTCTGCTGGCAGCTCGTGTCAGTGGCAGATAAATGTTTTTACTTATGATTACCCGATACTCGTGTAGTGGCAATGTCGGATTGCGGAGATTATATTTTTCGCGAAATCGCGGGATGGTTTCATCAAAAGAGGGAGCATTTGGTAGAAGATAGGTTGCTTGCACTGTGGGTCCAGTGGTTGTGGATTCATCAGCATTGGCTACCGACGGCAAATCGATGATGCTTGCCGCGAATATTATGGCTAGAAATTTATTAACGTCCATTTTCATGTTGCCGCTCGCTTAGGTTAAACTGCGCTGAGAAACAGAATACACGATTGGAAAAGAATAGATGACATTACAACAATGGGGTTTTTCATTCAAAGGACGTATTGGGCGGCGTGAATTCTGGATTGGCATTGGTGTTTGCCTGGCCTTGATGTTTGTTATCTTGACTATTCAGGGAATGAATTCTTTAGCTATAGCTATGCACTATGCTGTTTTTGCCCTTGTTTTGGTGATGTATCCTGCAACGGCAATGATGGTTAAGCGTTTGCATGACCGAAATAAGCAGGGAGGATGGTCGCTGCTTTTGCTGCTGGCAGGATTGTTGGTTGCTGTTGACTGGGGTGGCATGGCACCGTTCTGGCAATGGGGGATTGGCCGTTTTATCCCCACATTGATCATTGTGATGATGGTGCTTGATTGCGGTGTATTCCGTGGCACCGATGGACCAAATCGGTTTGGTGAAGCAACAGAGAAAGTGGATTTTATTTCTGCCGAAGGTGACTGAAATTACCAATATTGCTCACTAGTAATATGCCCCGGTTTGCGGCGTAAGTGTTTTGTCATTCCACGCTGCTCTTTTAGCAGTTGTTGGGTATCTTTCACCATTTGAGGATTACCGCATAGCATAATATGGCTGTTGTCATTGTTCATCGTAAGCCCGACTGCGGCCTCAAGTTCGCCGTTCTCAATCAGTGCCGGGATACGGCCGGTCAGTGAGCCGGGGTTTTGTTCACGGCTGACGATAGTTTGAATGCGTAATTTGCCATTGAAACGCTCAACTAGTTGTTGCATTAAGGGCAGATAGCTTAAATCCTGTGTGAGCCTGACTGCATGCACCAATACGATGCTCTCAAATCTTTCCAGGTAGTCCCCTTGTTGAAGAATTGACAGATAAGGACCAATGGCTGTTCCCGTTGAGAGCATCCATAATGTTTTGCAATCAGGTATTTCATCAAGAATAAAGAAACCTGCGGCTTGTTCTGTCACTAGTAGATCATCACCGGGTTGCAGTGCTGCTAATCGTGGACTAAGTTTGCCGTCAGGAACTGTCACTAAATAGAATTCAAGATTATTATCTGTCGGAGCGTTAACGTAAGAGTAGGCCCGTTGTACCCGTTCATCATCTATTTCCATCGCCAGTTTTGCAAACTGGCCCGCAGTAAATTCTTCAACCGGTGCATGCATCCTGATGCTAAATAAGGTATTCGTCCAGTGAATAACTTGTGTAACTTTTCCTGTAACCCAGTTTGCCATTGGAACTTATCTCCTATCCTGAAAGAAATCCCCGAACCGTTTGTTTTTACGTCGCTATTTTAGTCCTATAGAGATAAATACCATTATCGATTCTGTGTTATAGAAAAATTAACCATTATTTTATTAATACTTAGTTTTATATGTACATATTTGTTGCCAGATATGGCGTAATTAACTGTTATTTTTTCTACAAATAAAATTGTGCACTATCTCGCAAAATATTTTAAATTTGTTAAGTTAGTCACATTAGTGGAGTAAGAGAATACAGGCCATTTTTTACATAGCCTGGGGTTTCTTGTGACTTTATGAATTGTATAAACTTATTGTGAATGCGATGAGAAAATTAGAAAACTTTCATTTATTGCTGACATTGATTGCACTGGCTGCTGTAGGGCAGATGACACAGACAATCTATGTGCCTGTTATTGCAGATATTGCTAAAGACTTTAATGTGTCGACGGGTTCTGTACAACGTGTGATGGCCGCATATCTGTTTTCTTATGGGCTTTCGCAGCTTTTTTACGGCCCTCTTTCAGACCAGATTGGCCGGCGCCCGGTTATTCTGGCCGGTATGATCATTTTCCTGTTTGCGACTGTCTGTGCTTTATTTTCTCCTAATTTGGATGTGTTGGTTGTTGCCAGTGCTTTGCAGGGGTTGGGAACAGGAGTTGCAGGTGTGATGGCCAGAACGATGCCAAGGGATTTATATACTGGCACTGCGCTGCGTTATGCTAATAGTTTGTTGAATATGGGAATTTTAGTTAGCCCGTTACTTGCGCCGATGATTGGCGGTGTGGTCGCGCATTTCTTTGGTTGGCGTTCCTGCTATCTATTTTTATTACTTTTGTGTATTGGTGTCGTTTATTACGTGTTTTGTAAGTTGCCGGAAACCCGGCCACAGCAAACCGAAAAACGAAAAATGCTCACTTCTTTCCATCAACTGTTATCGAATAGCTCGTTTACTGCTTATTTGGTGATGTTAATTGGTGGTCTGTCAGGGATTGCGGTCTTTGAGGCTTGTAGTGGTGTGCTGATGGGAGGAGTGCTTGGGTTGAACAGTATTACCGTCAGTATTTTGTTTATTTTGCCCATTCCAGCGGCTTTCTTTGGCGCGTGGTATGCCGGGCGAGAAGGAAGAACTTTTTATAATTTGATGTGGCATTCGGTGGTTTGCTGTTTATTGGCCGGTGCATTGATGTGGTTGCCAGGATGGTTCGGTGTAATGAATATTTGGACGCTATTGGTGCCTGCCGCGCTCTTTTTCTTCGGTGCAGGAATGTTGTTTCCTCTGGCAACAACCGGGGCAATGGAGCCATTTCCTTATCTGGCAGGTGCAGCAGGGGCGTTGGTCGGCGGTTTGCAGAATGTTGGTTCTGGCTTAGCAACTTGGTTATCCGCAATGCTGCCGCAAAATAATCAATTCAGCGTGGGTATGCTGATGTTCTTTACGTCAGTTTTGATCCTGATTTGCTGGTTACCATTGGCGCATAGGATGCAGCGTCACGGACATGTCGTTTAATCAAGCAGTTAAAGAAAGGGGGCATTCATTCCCCCCTCTCTTTTATTCAGCAAATCTTAGCTTTTATCTTCCCAATCCTGTGCGCGGGCAACTGCCTTTTTCCAGCCATTGTATTTGTAATTTCGTTCGGTGGTTTCAATGCCCGGACGGAACTCTTTTTCAATGGTGGCTTTGCTTTTCACTTCATCGAGATCTTTCCAGTAACCAACCGCCAATCCTGCGAGGAATGCTGCGCCCAATGCGGTGCTTTCACGCACCACAGGGCGTTCTACACGGGTGCCAAGGATATCTGATTGGAATTGCATCAGGAAATTATTGGCAACAGCACCGCCATCTACCCGCAGTGCTTGCAGCCGGGTGCCTGAATCGGCCTGCATGGCATCCAGGACATCGCGGGTCTGATAGGCGATGGATTCTAGCGTCGCACGAATGATGTGATTACTGTTGGTGCCGCGGGTCAGGCCAAAGATTGAGCCGCGGGCGTAGGGGTCCCAGTAGGGGGCGCCAAGGCCGGTAAAAGCGGGAACCACATATACGCCGTTACTATTTTTAACTTTGGTGGCAAAGTATTCGGAATCAGTAGCATCTGCAATAAGTTTCAGTTCATCACGTAGCCACTGAATAGAAGCGCCACCAACGAAAACCGCACCTTCAAGTGCATAGTTCACTTCACCGCGGGGACCACAGGCAATGGTTGTCAGTAATCCATGATTGGAGCGCACAGCATCTGTACCTGTATTCATCAGCAGAAAACAGCCTGTTCCGTAGGTGTTTTTCGCCATACCCGGTTGGACACAAAGTTGACCATATAGAGCAGCTTGCTGGTCGCCTGCGATACCTGCTATAGGGATCCGGGTGCCGCCTTTACCGCCGATGTTGGTCTGACCATAAATCTCAGAAGATGAATGAACGGTAGGCAGTAGGGAGCGCGGGATTTGTAACTCATCAAGAATATGCTGATCCCATTCCAGATTGTGAATGTTGAACAGCATTGTTCGAGAGGCGTTTGTGAAATCGGTAACGTGAACTCGGCCTTGGGTCATTTTCCATACCAGCCAAGTATCCACAGTACCGAACAGTAGCTCACCTTTTTCAGCCCGTTCACGGGCGCCTGGGACATTATCTAAGATCCATTTTATTTTGGTGCCAGAGAAATAAGGGTCCACTACCAGCCCTGTATTCTGGCGAATATATTCTTCCAATCCCTCTTTTTGTTTTAGTTTAGTACATGCGTCCGCGGTACGGCGACATTGCCAAACGATGGCATTGTAGATAGGTTTACCGGTTTCTTTTTCCCAAATAATCGTCGTTTCACGTTGGTTGGTAATCCCAATACCGGCAATCTGATCAGAACTAATATCCGCTTTTGCCAATACTTCTACCAAAGTTGAGCTTTGGGTTGCCCAAATTTCCATTGGATCGTGTTCTACCCAACCCGGTTTAGGATAAATTTGCGCAAATTCTCTTTGAGAAATTGAGATAATATTGGCGTTGTGATCAAGAATTATCGCTCGGGAGCTGGTAGTTCCTTGATCAAGGGCGACAATATATTTTTTCTCAATCATATTTTCTGTTGTCATGATAATAACCTGTTCTGGTAATGCTCTACTCTAGGCTCTCTTTTTCTTCTGATCTTCAGTTTTATGAACATCAGATGGTAAATGGCGACCAATAAGCTTGCGGTAGCCAAATGCTCCCACAATACCGCCGATAATGGGTGCGGTCAGAGTAACCAGACAGTAAGGGATTTCACGTCCACCTGTCAGGGCAATATCTCCCCAACCCGCTAGATAAGCAATTAGTTTGGGACCAAAGTCACGGGCCGGGTTCAGCGCGAAACCAGTTAATGGACCGAATGCGCCACCGATAACGGCAACTACAATACCAATCAGTAACGGAGCC
Organism: Photorhabdus hindustanensis; assembly: GCF_002968995.1. Classification (NCBI taxonomy): domain Bacteria; kingdom Pseudomonadati; phylum Pseudomonadota; class Gammaproteobacteria; order Enterobacterales; family Morganellaceae; genus Photorhabdus; species Photorhabdus hindustanensis. Next base: position 45,389 of record NZ_PUWT01000037.1, on the reverse strand, counting down.
ATAGGACCGCGAGGAATACCGTTACCATCGTCAGTGAGTGACAGAATTAAACAGACCAGAATAGCGGCAATGATAATCTCTATCATAAAAGCCTGAGAAATAGACAGTGAGGCCATTGGATAAGTAGAGAATACACCCGCTGTAAACAAGCTTTCAGGAGTACCGCGAACGATATTATGTACTTGTTCGTAATCAAGGAATACGCTGTAGTACATCATGTAAATGAGAGCGGCAGCGATAAAGCCGCCAATCATCTGGGCAATAATAAAAGGGATAACTTTTTTGCCGTCAAAACGGGCAAACAACCATAAGGCAATTGTCACCGCTGGGTTAAGGTGAGCGCCGGAAACACCTGCGGTAAGATAAACAGCCAACGCAACGCTCATGCCCCAAATAATACTGATTTCCCATAAACCTAATTGTGCGCCGGCAATACGTGCAGCGGCAACACAGCCTACGCCAAGGAAAACCAATAGTGCGGTACCAAGAAGCTCAGCGATACATTGTCCGGTTAATGTCGTGCTAGTGGTTTGGCTCATATGTTCTATCCTACGAAGAAGATTTTAGAGGGGTAGTTATTATTGTCGCCTTCCAGCATTGAAAGGAGGAAAATGTAAATTTATCGTTAATGCGCGGAAACGAGAAATAGCGAAATTGAAATGTGTGTGTTGTGTCAACAAAATGAGCGAATCCGCATTTATCCGCTATTTTGCTAAAAATTAAAGTGTGAGACACTTTGAGGTTTTTATTTGGTAGTTATTTTTCATGTGTTGGGGATGTTGCTAGACAGGGGCGCGTTGGCTACATACAATCAGACAATTGCTTATAAGGGGGAACCGAGAATGTCATTTGAAGTTTTTGAAAAGCTGGAAGCCAAGGTTCAGCAGGCGATTGATACTATTACCCTGCTACAAATGGAAATTGAAGAATTAAAAGAAAAAAATCGATCTTTGTCTCAGGAAATTCAGAATGCTACCAGCAGCCGTGAGTCTCTGACTCATGAGAATGAGCAATTAAAGCAAGAGCAACAAGTATGGCAAGAACGTTTGCGTGCCTTGTTGGGCAAAATGGAAGATGTTCAGTAATTACAAATTTCCAACAGACAAATAAGGGCGATCTAAAAAATCGCCCTTAATTCTATTATACATTACCATCAGATGATCTCATCTTCTTCACTCTCATCAAGTCCCAGTGGCTCTTCGGACAAAATGATGCCGGTGTTGTCGGCATACAAATAATCGCCGGAGAAGAAGGTGACACCACCGAAATTCACCCGGATATCGCTTGCACCGGTTCCTTCATCACGACAGCCAGCAGGAATAGCGGCTATAGCTTGAATACCGAGGTCGAACTCTGCTAGCTGGTCAACCTGACGTACAGCACCGTAAACGACAATGCCTTCCCATCCATTTTGCACAGCGAGTTGTGCCAGCTCAGCGTCAATTAATGCTTGGCGTACAGAACCACCGCCATCTACCAGTAAAATGCGTCCATGACCGTTCTCTTCAAGCAGGTCGTAAAGTAACCCGTTGTCTTCAAAGCATTTAACCGTGATGATTTGACCACCAAATGAAGTACGCCCGCCAAAATTGGAGAACATAGGTTCTACCACATTTACTTCTTCTTGATAGATGTCACAAAGCTCGGAAGTATCATATTTCATAGGATTTACGTCTGGTTAAGGTATGGAACGGTAAGTATATCCCTTTCAGGTGGATGTTAGCAAAATCATCAATTATTAAATTGATATTGTTAACAGGTATAGAATGATTAAGTTCAACCTCCCCGGAAAAGCAGCATAAATACTGTCTAGTTAAAAATAAGACCAACTGAAAATAAAATATTAGTCAGTAATGCCGCTTTAACCATCTGTCCCAACATTGGACGCATTCCCTCTGGTGTGGGTTCATTAAGTACATACCACATATGTTTGAACAACCAAGGCAGAGCGAGCAGGAACAGCCAGCCTGACCAGCCAGACGAGTTTTGTACGGTGAATAATGCCAAGCAAAGTATTGCTGTGATTATTAAACAGCCGTGATAGTAACGGGCTTTTTTAGGGCCGAGGCGGACAGCTAGGGTGTTTTTGCCATGCCGTTTGTCATCTTCGATATCACGCAAGTTATTGATATTTAAAACAGCAGTAGAGAGAAGACCACAGGCTGTAGCCGGGAGTATGACAACCGAGTCAAAAAAACCTGCTTGAAGATAATAAGTACCGGCAACACTTAACCAGCCAAAGAAAATCAGTACTGAAATATCGCCAAGCCCAATATAACCGTAAGGCTTTGCGCCAACGGTATAGGTAATTGCGGCAATAATTGCTAGCAGGCCAAGTACCAGAAAACCAAATATATCGCCGGGTTCTTCACAGGCCACGGCAATCAAGGCACCACCAGACAGGCAAGCTAGCAGGACAATAATCTTCAGCGCTTTTTTCATCTGTGAGGCGGTAATAATGCCTTTTTGCATACCACGTAGTGGCCCGATACGCTTTTCAGTATCACTACCTTTGATAACATCACCATAATCATTGGCGAGATTGGACAGAATTTGCAGTATGGCTGCTGTTAATAGCGCCAGTAAAGCAACCGGTAGCTTGAAATGCCCTGTCCAGGCAGCGAGGGCTGAACCAGTAATAATGGCTGCAAGGGCGAGTGGCAGCGTTTTAGGACGCAAACTTTCCAGCCATGCTTGAGTTTGACTAATGGAGGTTGATGAGTTCATTTCTGCGTTCACTTACTCCTGTAAATTTATAAAAAACAAATGGGAGGCAAGCCTCCCATCATTAATTACAGTGGATCAGGAATCGTATACACCGATTATAAGATAAAGCGGCTCAGATCTTCATCTGCAACCAGTTCATCTAGATGCTGTTTAACATAGTCGGCATCAATGTTAACTGACTGGCCTTGGCGTTCGCTGGCTTCAAAGGAGATATCTTCCATCAGCCGTTCAAGCACAGTATGCAGGCGACGAGCACCGATATTTTCGGTTGATTCATTTACTTGCCATGCTGATTCAGCGATTTTGCTGATGCCATCAGTCGTGAAACTGATGTCCATTCCTTCTGTTGCCATAAGAGCTTTATATTGCTCTGTCAGAGATGCGCTTGGTTCAGTCAGAATACGCTCAAAATCTTCTGTGGTTAATGCTTGTAGTTCCACGCGGATTGGCAAACGCCCTTGTAATTCAGGGATTAGATCGGAAGGGCTGGCAACCTGAAATGCACCTGAGGCGATAAACAGGATGTGGTCTGTTTTTACCATGCCGTGTTTAGTCGATACCGTACAGCCTTCCACCAGTGGCAACAGGTCACGCTGAACACCTTCACGGGAAACATCAGGGCCTGAAGTTTGACCACGTTTACAAATTTTGTCGATTTCATCAATGAAGACAATACCGTGTTGTTCAACGGCATCAATGGCCTGTTGTTTCAATTCTTCCGGGTTAACCAGTTTAGAGGCTTCTTCTTCGACCAGTAGCTTGAAAGCATCTTTGATTTTTAGCTTACGAGATTTGTGTTTCTGACCAGCAAGGTTCTGGAACATAGATTGCAGCTGGTTTGTCATCTCTTCCATGCCCGGAGGCGCCATGATCTCGACGCCTACCGGTGTGGTAGCAACATCAATCTCGATTTCTTTATCATCCAGTTGACCTTCGCGTAATTTTTTACGGAATGCCTGGCGTGCGGCCGATGGTTCGACTTGCGTCTCCGTTTGCCCCCAATTATTTTTTGCTGGTGGAATCAGGACATCAAGAATACGCTCTTCTGCCAGTTCTTCTGCCCGATAACGGTTTTGTTCAATAGATTGCAGGCGAACCATTTTAACCGCAGCATCGGTCAGATCACGGATGATAGAGTCGACTTCTTTTCCAACATAGCCAACTTCGGTGAATTTTGTCGCTTCGACTTTGATAAACGGCGCATTTGCCAGTTTTGCCAGGCGACGGGCGATTTCGGTTTTACCTACCCCAGTCGGACCAATCATCAGGATATTTTTAGGCGTTACCTCGTAGCGCAGCGTTTCATCTAGCTGCATACGACGCCAGCGGTTACGGAGTGCGATAGCTACAGCGCGTTTCGCTTTGTCCTGACCAATAATGTGTTTGTCAAGTTCGCTGACAATTTCGCGTGGAGTCATTTCAGACATACTATCTACCCTTACGCTTTTGAAGGAAGTTCTTCGAAGTTGTGATTATGGTTGGTATAAATGCAGATATCACCGGCAATGGTTAGCGCTTTCTCTGCGATTTGTCTGGCACTGAGATCGGTATTTTCCAACATTGCCCGTGCGGCGGATTGGGCGTACGGTCCACCGGAACCAATAGCAATCAGGTCATTTTCTGGTTGAATGACATCGCCGTTACCTGTAATGATTAGAGAGGTATTTTCATCTGCGACTGCTAGCAGTGCTTCCAGTTTGCGTAGCATGCGATCAGTGCGCCAGTCTTTAGCAAGCTCAACCGCTGCCTTGGTTAGATGCCCTTGGTGCATTTCAAGTTTACGTTCAAACAGTTCAAACAGAGTAAAAGCGTCTGCTGTACCGCCGGCAAAACCCGCGATTACTTTGTCATTATAGAGGCGGCGAACTTTACGGACATTGCCTTTCATGACGGTATTACCCATCGTTGCCTGTCCATCACCACCGATTACGACCTGGCCATTACGGCGAACACTTACGATTGTAGTCACGAGTAAGCCCTTGGTTACAAAAATAGATAAATGTGACGCACGGTACTTTCGACAGTGTATACGGCTATCGAAAATACCGTGTGCACGGTGTTTAGCAGTATAGATGGGGGAGAATTATAATTTTTCAACCCCCAGTAACACGGAGAATGCAACCTGATACGCCAACGCCTTTCAGGCGCTCCCGCATTTTTTCTGCGGTGTTTTTACTGTAGGGGCCAAGAACAACACGATGCCAGCCGTCTCCCGTTGTAATCTGGCTCTCAATACCTGCAAATGCCAGATTGGCACGTACTGATTCAGCTTGGTCCATATTGCGGAATGAACCACATTGTAAAATCATACGCTGTGCCTTTTCTACGGGCTTTGGTTTACTGGTTTCAGCCAGTGGTAGCGTTTGCGGCTGAACTGGCTGAGTCTGCATTGATTGTTGCGGTAACGTTTGTTGAGGCTGTGGTTGCGGTCTTGTTTCCTGCGGTTGTTGTGTTTCCGTTGATGGCTTGATGATCACTTGTGAACGCGGTACTTGAACGCCATTGTATGGTACTTCTGGCAGCGAAGTCGCCGGTTGGCGCATATCCGCCTGCATTTGTTCAAGTAACTGCCGTTGCTCGGCGGTTAGCTGAGTTTGTGAATTGATTTGCCCTCCGGATGAAGGCTCACGTGGTGTCTCGATACCAACGGGACGATTTTCCAATTCTTTGATATAGCGCCAGCGTTCTTCCGGTTTTGGCGGTAACCCACTGTTTTGCTGAGAATGTTTTGGCACTACTTCTGATTCGCTTTTCTGTTTATTGTGGGTAATAAAGTAAAGGCCACCAATAAAGATAATGACTAATGCTACCGCGACAGCCAGCGTTGCTTTTGGCAGCCCTTGGGCTTGGTATTTTTTCTTATCGGTATTTTTACGGCGGGTGTTTGAACGCCCGCGACTCACATAATCTCGTTGTGCCACTGTCTAATTCGCTGAGTAATTTAAATAAAAGAAAATAAACGATATGTTACTTAACCTGCGGTTATTTGCCTAGCTTTTAGGCGAACAGGTGCTTTGCCGAATAATTAATTCTGATTCCAGTAACTGAGAACCGCCAGATGTTGTGTGGCCCTGAATTTGATCTAGCAACAGTAACATTGCTTTGTGACCAATTTGGTAACGGGGTTGGCCAACGGTTGTCAATGGCGGATCGCTGTACATGGCTAGACTTAAGTTATCAAACCCAATGATGGATAAATCTTCCGGTATTTTTAAGCCCATTCTTTTAGCCTGCCACATCACGCCAATCGCCATAACATCGCTGTGGCAGAAGATGGCTGTAGGGGGATCTAACAGAGAGAGTAGTTGTTCGGTCAACTTTGCGCCGCTTTCATGGGTAAAATTACCTTGAACAATATAATCTTCACGAATTATCCCGCCAGAGCGACGCAGTGCTTGGATATATCCTTGAAGGCGATAGCGGCAAATCGGTATGTTTTCTGGGCCGGAGAGGCAAGCAATGCGTTTATGTCCCAATGTTTGCAGATAATGAGTGGCATTGAATGCGGCGGTCAGATTATCAATATGAATAGTCGGCAGCTCTAGCTCTGGTGCAAATTCGTTCGCCATTACCATAGGTGGTAGGTTTTTTTGCTCTTCTTTGCTGGCATCAAACGGGACATTAGAACCCAGTAACAACAGACCATCAATTTGTTTGGTGACAAGCAGGTTAAGAAACGTGTGTTCCTGTTTTTGCTGATGTTGGCAATCACCGATTAAAACCAGATAGCCATGTTCTGCCGCTGTCTCTTCAATGCCGCAAATCACATCAGTGAAAAAGGGATCGCTGATATTTGGCACTATCACTAAAATAGTTTTTGACTCACCGCGTTTAAGATTACGGGATAAGTTATTTGGGCAATAACCCACAGCCAGTACAGCTTGTTCCACTTTTTGTCGGGTCTGGGAAGAAACCTTTTCTGGATTCATGAGTGTTCTTGATACTGTTGCGGTAGAAACGCCAGCCACTTCAGCGACATCTTTCATTGTTGCGGAGGTGCCATTCTTTTTCTGCTCCAAAACTCACTCCTCATTTCCTGACGGGTTAGTTAAATGATTGTCAATTTCTGGTTGCCGGGAAACCGTCAGTGACTTTAAGAAAAGTAATGACATGCGGTTTAAGGTTATGACAATGTTATTAAGGGATCATTCTAAACAGTTTGGCAAATTCATTTATTCCTTAGTTTGTAAAAAAGTGTGATATAAATCATTTATTCGATATGGCTCGCAAATTAGTGAATAATTTTTCATTGATTACTGATTGTCAGGTGCGATTTTTTAAATAGTAAATAAGAGTATGTTTAATCTGCTCAGGTTATGTGTTTTAAAATAGAGGCAATTAATCGCTAGCTGTCTGTTGGATCAACATCGATATTCCATTTCACTTTTCGAATTTGCGGCAAAGTTGTTATTTGTGGATAAACCATCGCCATGATTTTTTGTAAAAAAATTCTGGATGGATGTTGAATTAATAGTTGCCAACGATAACGACCGCTTCTTTTTGACTGTAATGCAGGAACCGGACCCATGATCCATAAGTTATCATCCCGCAAAGGATGATGTTCGAAAAGTAGGCGCAATTGCTGTAAAAAAGCAGGTGCTTGCTGATTATCGTGATCTTCTGACCGCAAGATAATATGGCTGGTAAATGGCGGCAAAAACACACTTTTGCGCTCATCCATAGCTTGAATAGCGAAAGCATCGTAGCCTTTATTGAGCAAAATTTGCAGTAATGGATGGTCAGGATGATGAGTTTGAAGAACCACTTCTCCTCGTTTACCTGCTCGACCAGCCCGACCAGAAACTTGTGTATAAAGTTGTGCAAAACGTTCCGCTGCCCGAAAGTCTGCTGAAAACAGAGCACCATCAACATCGAGTAAAGCGACCAGTGTGACATCAGGAAAATGGTGTCCTTTTGCCAGCATTTGAGTGCCAATCAGTATACGGGCATTTCCAGTGTGAATGTCAGCCAGTTGTTGTTCCAGTGTTCCTTTGCGGCTGGTGGTATCTCTGTCAATACGGGTAATGGGTACATCAGGAAATAGGGCTGAAATACCGTCTTCAAGCTGTTCTGTGCCAAGGCCAACAGGTTGAAGATGGGTAGAACCGCATTGCGGGCACTGGCGGGGAACGGGGCGTTGGCTGTCACAATAATGGCAACGTAACTGACGATGGTATTGATGCAGTGTGTAATAATGGTCACAGCGTTGACATTCTGCAATCCAGCCGCATTCGTGGCAGAGTAAGGCAGGTGAGTAACCGCGGCGGTTAAGGAAAAGTATGACCTGATTATTGGCTTGTAGATGCTCTTCAATACGCTTTATTAGTGGTTGAGATAACCCGACTTTAAGTGGTAAACCTTTTAAGTCCAACAGATGTTGAGTCGCTGGTTGTGCATGGCCTGCTCGTTTGGATAATGTCAGAGGGCGGTATTTGCCTTGTTGCACATTGTAAAGTGTTTCCATTGCTGGAGTCGCAGAACCCATGATCACCGGGATATTCTCTTTTTTTGCTCTAAATACCGCTAGATCACGAGCATGATAACGCCAGCCTTCCTGTTGTTTATAAGAGCTGTCATGTTCTTCATCGATAATGATGATGCCAAGACCGGCGAAAGGGGTAAATAGGGCTGAGCGTGTACCGATGACAATTGCGTTCTCACCCTGTTGCGCCCGTAGCCATACAGCAAGGCGTTCACTGTCATTCAGGGCTGAATGAAGAACATCAACCGGTGCGTTGAAACGTTCACGGAAACGACGGATGGTTTGTGGTGTCAGGCCAATTTCTGGTACAAGTATCAGCGCTTGTTTACCTTGTGCCAAAATATTCTCCAGCACACTGAGATAAACTTCTGTTTTACCTGATCCGGTGATGCCTGCCAGTAACCAGGGAGAAAATTGCTGGTCTTCTGCGCGGATAGCTCCGACTGCTGTGGCTTGTTCGGTATTTAATTTCAGGCGTTCGCCGGTGATTTGGAAGTGATTTCGCCAGTTCTCATATCTAGGTTGCACAGGGTATAAATCGATAAGTGACTTCTTTTTGAGCGCCTGAAAAGCGCTTTCACTCAGTTCCAGTTCTGTAATCTGGTGGCGATATATTGCCTTACGGCGTAGGGTTGCCAGTACCTGCTGCTGTTTTGGTGAGCGTTTCAGTTGAGCCAGCGGTAATTCAGCACCGGCTGGAGTAATTTGCCATTGCCATAATGGGGCTGGTTCCGCGGGTTTTCCCTGACGAAGTAGTACCGGCAATGCATGGAACAGGACTTCACCGATGGGGTAATGGTAATAGCTGGATGCCCAGAGTAATAGTTGCCAAAGATTTTCTGAAAATAAGGAGCGAGTATCAAGAATAGATTCTATGGTTTTCAGTTGTTCTGCTGGAATATCACTGTTGTCAGCTATCCTGGTAACGATACCAATCGCTTTACGTTTGCCAAAAGGGACTGTTACTCGCATTCCTGCAACGGGTAATTGACTTTCTGTGGGCAACAGATAGTCAAAAGTGCGGGTAAGAGGGATAGGCAGAGCAACCTGAACGACAACCATAAAGTTATTCCGAACGATCAATAAATAAAGCGAAAAATTGGCTATAGGATATCATAGACAATAAACGGATTTCATTGCGAGATAGGCAGATCTTCTGTATGATCCGCCGCCTTTGGTATGGAAGATACCAAACTCATTTTATCAACACGACGTGTGGTGTCTGGCGGCAACAGGGCTGGATAGCGACACGGCCTTAACAGAGGTTATCCCATGAAAAAAGGTATTCATCCTAAATATGAAGAAGTTACTGCAACCTGCTCTTGCGGTAATGTAATGCAAATCAGATCTACCGTTGGTCACGCTCTGAACTTGGACGTATGCGGCCAATGCCACCCATTCTATACGGGTAAACAACGTGATGTTGCTACAGGTGGTCGTGTTGATCGCTTCAAGAAACGTTTCAACGTTCCAGGTGTCAGCAAGTAATTGCAGAATTGCGCCTGTCTGTAATGCCAGGCCAACTGGTACTAACGCCCGGTGTTTTGCATCGGGCGTTTTGTATTTTAGCCATATAAAAAATCCCTGAATTTCTACAGGAGTTTTTTGCGCTACTATCAATATTCCCAGGTATCGGGATCAATACCTAATTCCCGCATGATCTTTTTGGCAGCCTCTGGGATTTCATCATTACGCTCTTTGCGTAAATCAGCATCATCGGGCAGTGGTTGCCCAGTAAATGCGTGCAGGAATGCTTCACACAGCAATTCACTGTTGGTCGCGTGACGCAGGTTATTTACCTGGCGACGGGTGCGTTCGTCAGTGAGGATCCTCAACACTTTCAAAGGAATTGAAACTGTGATTTTCTTCACCTGTTCGCTTTTTTTGCCATGTTCAGCATAAGGGCTGACATATTCACCGTTCCACTCAGCCATGGGGTACCTTAAATAGTCGTAAAATCATAAAATTAAGCCAGATAACAACACCAGCTTTCGTTGTAACATATTGTCATTTTATCGTGATTTCCTTATCAATTATACAGTTATAGTATATGCGATAAACTAATGGCTATTAATAAATAAAGAATAAATAAAGCAGTATTAGTTATGATGAACAATTTTCCTATCGTTTAATCTAACCGTAAAGAGGTTTAGATGTCTAGATGTATTGACGTCTATTGTGCTAGCGGATATTCTTCCCTGATTCAATTTATGACAGACAGTGGTAGCTGATATGACACGCAAACCGGCAACAATAGCAGTTCGCAATGGGCTGAATAATGATGAACAGTATGGCTGTGTTGTTCCACCTATTTATCTTTCCAGTACATATAATTTTACAGATTTTAATCAGCCAAGGACGCATGATTATTCCCGCAGGAGTAATCCAGGCCGTGATATGGTGCAACGGGCGTTAGCTGAGTTGGAAGGGGGAGCGGGTGCTATCATGACCAGCAGCGGAATGTCAGCCATTCACCTGTTATGTACGGTTTTCCTTAAGCCCGGCGATCTGTTGGTTGCTCCTCATGACTGTTATGGCGGTAGCTACCGCTTGTTTGATAGCCTGAGTCAACGCGGTGCTTATGATGTGGCTTTTGTCGATCAGAGTGATGAACAGGCATTAAAGCTAGTATTGTCCAAAAAACCAAAGTTGGTCTTGATTGAAACGCCCAGTAATCCTTTATTACGTATTGTCGATATTGCCCATATATGCCAGCTTTCCCATGAGGTAGGTGCGACAGTTGTTGTTGATAACACGTTCCTGAGCCCGGTATTACAGAAACCTCTGGAGTTGGGGGCAGATCTGGTTGTGCATTCCTGTACTAAATATCTTAACGGACATTCTGATGTGATTGCTGGAGCCATTATTGCAAAGGATGAAGAGGTTGCAACGGAACTTGCTTGGTGGGCGAATAATATTGGTGTAACCGGCGCCGCGTTTGATAGTTACTTGTTATTGCGTGGCATGCGGACTTTATCGCCACGGGTCTTGTTACAGCAAAAGAATGCATTGGAGATTGTCGATTATCTTCAACATCAACCGTTAGTGAAAAAACTTTTTTATCCAGCTTTGAAGGATCATCCAGGGCATGAAATTGCTTGTAAACAGCAATTTGGTTTTGGCGCAATGATAAGCTTTGAATTAGATGGTAATGAACAGGCGATACGCCGTTTCCTGTCTGAGTTAAAGTTATTTACTTTGGCGGAATCATTGGGCGGGGTGGAAACCTTAATTTCCCATACGGCTACCATGACTCACGCTGGAATGTCAGCACAGGCGAGGGTGGAAGCGGGGATTACGGATTCACTATTGCGTGTTTCTGTGGGTATTGAAGATAGTCAGGATTTAATCGCTGATTTAGAAAATGCATTTCAGGCAGTAGTAAAGGAGTGACCATGAGTGCACTGGCAGTTGCAACGGCGGAAAATGGCCGCCAATTACATAAGTTTGGTGGAAGCAGTCTCGCGGATGTGAAATGTTATCAACGGGTAGCCAAGATTATGGCTAATTACAGCCAACCCGGTGATTTAATGGTGGTATCCGCAGCAGGCAGCACGACTAATCAGTTAATTAATTGGCTTAAACTTAGCCAGAACGACCGTATTTCTGCCCACCAGGTACAGCAGGTTCTGCGCCGTTATCAGCAGGATCTGATTAGAGGTTTATTACCTGAAACTGTTGCTGAAGAGTTGGTGAAGCGTTTTATTGCCGATCTTGAAAAGTTAAGCGCATTACTGGATAAACCAGTTAGTGATGTGACTTATGCAGAAGTGGTGGGACACGGAGAGATCTGGTCCGCACGTTTGATGTCAGCCGTGCTTGAAGACCAGGGTATTCCTAGCGCTTGGGTGGATGCTCGCCAGTTTTTACGCGCAGAGCGAGCGGCTCAACCACAAATCGACGTTACCCTTTCCCAGCCGTTGTTAAATCAGTTGTTAACTCAAAATCTAAATAAGCGACTGGTCGTGACCGGTTTTATCTCCAGTAATCATGATGGAGAAACGGTTTTATTGGGGCGGAATGGCAGTGACTATTCTGCAACTCAAGTCGGGGCTTTGGCAGGGGCGAGACGGGTAACAATCTGGAGTGATGTTGCTGGTGTGTACAGTGCTGATCCGAGAAAAGTTAAAGATGCCTGTTTGTTGCCGCTATTGCGTTTGGATGAAGCCAGCGAGCTTGCCCGTCTTGCCGCACCTGTGCTGCATACCCGTACTTTACAGCCTGTTTCCATCAGTGATATTGATTTGCTATTACGTTGCAGCTACCAGCCGGAACAAGGTTCAACGCGTATTGAAAGAGTTTTAGCTTCTGGAACTGGCGCAAAAATTGTTACTAGCCATGATGATGTTTGCCTGATTGAGTTGCACCTGGTTGCTCATCATGATTTTAAACAGATATACAAAGACATTGATCTGTTATTAAAACGGGAACAAATTCGTCCATTGGCAACAGGTATCCATCCAGACTGTAATTTGATTCAGCTTTGTTACACTTCGGAAGTGGTGAATAGTGCGCTGGGTGTGCTGGAAGATGCTGCGCTTCCAGGGAGATTTTCCCTACGAGAAGGTCTGGCGCTGGTGGCGCTGGTTGGGGCCGGTGTATGCAAGAACCCATTACATTGCCACCGTTTTTATCAGCAACTTAAAGATCAGCCGGTAGAATTTATCTGGCACGCGGAGGATGGCATTAGCCTTGTCGCGGTGCTGCGGACCAATCAGACTGAACATGTGATTCAGGGGCTGCATCAGAGTTTGTTCCGTGCTGAAAAGCGGATTGGTCTGATTTTGTTTGGTAAGGGTAATATTGGCTCCCGTTGGTTGGAGTTATTCGCTCGTGAGCAGAAAAATATTTCGGCTCGCAGTGATTTTGAATTTATTCTAGCCGGTGTGGTGGATAGTCGCCGGAGCTTACTGGACTATCAAGGAATTGATGCTAGCCGAGCATTAGCTTTTTTTGACGATGAAGCGACAGAATATGATGTTGATGCATTATTTCTGTGGATGCGAGCGCACCCTTATGACGATCTGGTGATCTTGGATGTGACCGCTAGTGAAGAACTAGCTCGATGTTACAGAGATTTCGCCAGCTATGGTTTCCATGTTATCAGCGCCAATAAAATTGCAGGTGCTTCCAGTAGTAGCGACTATCGCCTTATTCGCGACGCATTTGCCAAAACGGGTCGTCATTGGTTTTACAATGCGACAGTTGGCGCGGGCTTACCGATCAACCATACAGTGAGAGATTTACGGGAGAGTGGCGATACCATTTTGTCCATTAGCGGCATTTTCTCCGGTACATTATCTTGGCTATTTCTGCAATTTGATGGTTCAGTACCATTCAGTGATTTAGTCGAACAGGCGTGGCAACAGGGATTGACAGAACCTGATCCGCGTATTGATCTGTCTGGTCAGGATGTGATGCGCAAATTGATTATCCTTGCCCGTGAAGCAGGGTATGAGATTGAGCCAGAGCAGGTGCGTGTTGAGTCACTAGTTCCGAAAGAAGCAGCATCAGGTTCTATTGAACAGTTCTTTGATAATAGCGGTGCGATCAATGAACAAATGGTGCAACGATTAGCCGCAGCGCAGGAAATGGGCATGGTGCTGCGCTATGTTGCTCGTTTTAATGCGAATGGTAAGGCAAAAGTGGGTGTTGAGGCGGTGCGTCCTGATCACCCATTGGCTTCCTTGCTACCGTGTGACAACGTGTTTGCGATTGAGAGCCGTTGGTACCGCGATAATCCGTTAGTGATACGTGGGCCGGGGGCGGGTCGTGATGTGACCGCCGGAGCGATTCAGTCGGATCTTAACCGTTTGTCACAACGGCTTTAAGTTTTATAACCTTCCTTGATTGATCAAATGTGATTTCCTTCGCTTGATACTTGAGGTAGTGAGAGGGTGGATGTCCTGAACAGGGCATCTTTCCTCATTACTGCTTTAGGCATCGATCTGTAAGCCGATATAAACAAAGTTAAAGATTGCTTGATGAATTTTTTTCCGATTCAGGGTGAATATTCCTCACCGATTTAACTCAACTTTGTTGTTGACTAAAAAATGCCGATCCTTCATCTTATTTAGACGTCTAAACGTATAGGTGTTTAGAAGTGTAAACAAGAATAACTGGCAAATTATTGAGATGGGAAATTATTCCGCTTGTTAACGAGGTGCAGGGTATGAGTTTTTTTCACGCAAATCAGCGAGAGGCGCTGAATCAGAATCTGGCTGAACTGGAAGGACAGATCCGTGTTTCATTTGAATTCTTTCCACCGCGTACAACCGAGATGGAAAAAACCCTGTGGAAATCCATTAATCGCCTGAGCACCCTCAAGCCTAAATTTGTTTCCGTAACTTATGGTGCTAACTCTGGCGAGCGTGATCGTACCCATAGCATAATCAAGGGAATAAAAGAGAAAACTGGCCTTGAAGCAGCTCCGCACCTTACCTGTATTGATGCTAGCCGTGATGAGTTATGCGAAATTGCCCGTGATTATTGGAAGAATGGTATTCGCCATATTGTGGCTTTACGGGGTGATTTACCGGAAAACGGTGAAAAACCCAAAATGTATGGGTCTGATCTGGTTGAATTACTTAAGAAAGAAGCTGATTTTGATATTTCCGTTGCTGCTTACCCTGAAGTTCATCCAGAAGCAAAAAGTTCTCAGGCTGATCTGATTAGCCTGAAACGAAAAATTGATGCGGGTGCGAACCGGGCTATTACCCAATTCTTCTTTGATGTGGAAAGTTACCTGCGTTTTCGTGACCGCTGTGTGGCTGCGGGGATTGATGTAGAAATCGTACCGGGAATTTTGCCGGTATCCAATTTCCGTCAGCTTAAACGTTTTGCTGTAATGACCAATGTGCGTATTCCTAGCTGGATGACCAGAATGTTTGATGGGTTGGATGATGATCCTGAAAGCGCTAATTTAGTTGGTGCTTCTATTGCAATGGATATGGTGAAGATTTTAAGTCGCGAAGGTGTGAAGGATTTTCATTTTTATACCTTGAACCGCGCGGAACTGAGTTATGCAATTTGTCATACTTTGGGTGTTCGTCCTTAATCATTGGCTCTTACTAAGGAAATTCCTTGGTAAGAGCGTGTTTTTTTATCTATTGCATTCTTACAAAGTATAAATTTTTATTTTCCATCTGGATAATTAAGGTTAATCTATTTTCGATATTTTATTTTATAAAGTTGAATAAATGGAAGAATTAGGATGGTAATTAATAAAATTTTGTTATTAATTAAGTCATTAAAGATAAACTATAGTAAATGACGACGCTGGTTATAACGTCTTTATAATATATTTCACATGATTATCACTTTTTCAGTCTCTTTATTGGAAATAAAATTAACTAATTGTAGTCGTCAGACTTATCAGCTCGTATAAAATCCCGCATCTTGGTAAATATCAATGACTACCATATCATTTTTTAACACTCCAACGTAAAAAAATATGTTTGTGGCTTTCCCTTCTGGGCTGATAAATATATTTCCCATGCCTGATATCATTATGTGGCATTTTTTCGTATTCACTATTTCATACCAACCAAATTAGAGGATGAATCAGCCCTATGGGTGTTTTCAGGCGATATTATTTCAATAATATTCGTCCGTGTTTTTGATCCCTAATCTGTTAATACTGCACATTTGCAGTTGGTCTCTGTTTGCCTGCTGCAATAACATTATCAATGAGAGACAATTATGCAAAACTCATTATCAAGCACTATCGATACTATTTGTCAGAAACTGCAATTAACTTGTCCGGCGGAAATTGCTTTGTATCCCTTTGATACTTTCCGGGAAAAAACTCGGGGAATGGTTAATTGGGGGGAAGCAAAACGGATTTATGAAACTGCACAAACGGAACAGGATAGAAACCTACTTCATGAAAAACGTATTTTTGCCTATGCCAATCCGCTGCTGAAAAACGCTGTTCGGTTGGGTACCCGGCAAATGTTGGGTTTTATACAAGGTTATAGTGATCTGCTTGGTAATCGTGCTGATAACTATGCCGCGCCAGGCTCGGTTGCATCGATGTTCTCACCGGCGGCTTATTTGACGGAATTGTACCGTGAAGCTAAAAACTTGCATGACAGCAGCTCAATTTATTATCTGGATAAACGTCGCCCGGATTTAGCAAGCTTAATGCTCAGCCAGAAAAATATGGATGAGGAAATTTCAACGCTGGCTCTCTCTAATGAATTGTGCCTTGCCGGGATAGAAACAAAAACAGGAAAATCACAAGATGAAGTGATGGATATGTTGTCAACTTATCGCTTAAGTGGGGAGACTCCTTATCATCACGCTTATGAAACTGTTCGTGAAATCGTTCATGAACGTGATCCGGGATTTCGTCATTTATCACAGGCACCCATTGTCGCTGCGAAGCTCGATCCTGTGACTTTGTTGGGTATTAGCTCCCATATTTCGCCAGAACTGTATAACTTGCTGATTGAGGAGATCCCGGAAAAAGATGAAGCCGCGCTTGATACGCTTTATAAAACAAACTTTGGCGATATTACTACTGCTCAGTTAATGTCCCCAAGTTATCTGGCCCGGTATTATGGCGTCTCACCGGAAGATATTGCCTACGTGACGACTTCATTATCACATGTTGGATATAGCAGTGATATTCTGGTTATTCCGTTGGTCGATGGTGCGGGTAAGATGGAAGTAGTTCGTGTTACCCGAACACCATCGGATAATTATACCAGTCAGACGAATTATATTGAGCTGTATCCACAGGGTGGTGACAATTATTTGATCAAATACAATCTAAGCAATAGTTTTGGTTTGGATGATTTTTATCTGCAATATAAAGATGGTTCCGCTGATTGGGCTGAGATTGCCCATAATCCCTATCCTGATATGGTCATAAATCAGAAGTATGAATCACAGGCGACAATTAAACGTAGTGACTCTGACAATATACTCAGTATAGGGTTACAAAGATGGCATAGCGGTAGTTATAATTTTGCCGCCGCCAATTTTAAAATTGACCAATACTCCCCGAAAGCTTTCCTGCTTAAAATGAATAAGGCTATTCGGTTGCTCAAAGCTACCGGCCTCTCTTTTGCTACGTTGGAGCGTATTGTTGATAGTGTTAATAGCACCAAATCCATCACGGTTGAGGTATTAAACAAGGTTTATCGGGTAAAATTCTATATTGATCGTTATGGCATCAGTGAAGAGACAGCCGCTATTTTGGCTAATATTAATATCTCTCAGCAAGCTGTTGGCAATCAGCTTAGCCAGTTTGAGCAACTATTTAATCACCCGCCGCTCAATGGTATTCGCTATGAAATCAGTGAGGACAACTCCAAACATCTTCCTAATCCTGATCTGAACCTTAAACCAGACAGTACCGGTGATGATCAACGCAAGGCGGTTTTAAAACGCGCGTTTCAGGTTAACGCCAGTGAGTTGTATCAGATGTTATTGATCACTGATCGTAAAGAAGACGGTGTTATCAAAAATAACTTAGAGAATTTGTCTGATCTGTATTTGGTTAGTTTGCTGGCCCAGATTCATAATCTGACTATTGCTGAATTGAACATTTTGTTGGTGATTTGTGGCTATGGCGACACCAACATTTATCAGATTACCGACGATAACTTAGCTAAAATAGTAGAAACATTGTTGTGGATCACTCAATGGTTGAAGACCCAAAAATGGACAGTTACCGACCTGTTTCTGATGACCACGGCCACTTACAGCACCACTTTAACGCCAGAAATTAGCAATCTGACGGCTACGTTGTCTTCAACTTTGCATGGTAAAGAGAGTCTGATTGGGGAAGATCTGAAAAGAGCAATGGCGCCTTGCTTTACTTCGGCTTTGCATTTGACTTCTCAAGAAGTTGCGTATGACCTGCTGTTGTGGATAGACCAGATTCAACCGGCACAAATAACTGTTGATGGGTTTTGGAAAGAAGTGCAAACAACACCAACCAGCTTGAAGGTGATTACCTTTGCTCAGGTGCTGGCACAATTGAGCCTGATCTATCGTCGTATTGGGTTAAGTGAAACGGAACTGTCACTGATCGTGACTCAATCTTCTCTGCTAGTGGCAGGCAAAAGCATACTGGATCACGGTCTGTTAACCCTGATGGCCTTGGAAGGTTTTCATACCTGGGTTAATGGCTTGGGGCAACATGCCTCCTTGATATTGGCGGCGTTGAAAGACGGAGCCTTGACAGTTACCGATGTAGCACAAGCTATGAATAAGGAGGAATCTCTCCTACAAATGGCAGCTAATCAGGTGGAGCAGGATCTAACAAAACTGACCAGTTGGACACAGATTGACGCTATTCTGCAATGGTTACAGATGTCTTCGGCCTTGGCGGTTTCTCCACTGGATCTGGCAGGGATGATGGCCCTGAAATATGGGATAGATCATAACTATGCTGCCTGGCAAGCTGCGGCGGCTGCGCTGATGGCTGATCATGCTAATCAGGCACAGAAAAAACTGGATGAGACGTTCAGTAAGGCATTATGTAACTATTATATTAATGCTGTTGTCGATAGTGCTGCTGGAGTACGTGATCGTGACGGTTTATATACCTATTTGCTGATTGATAATCAGGTTTCTGCCGATGTGATCACTTCACGTATTGCAGAAGCTATCGCCGGTATTCAACTGTACGTTAACCGGGCTTTAAACCGAGATGAAGGTCAGCTTGCATCGGACGTTAGTACCCGTCAGTTCTTCACTGACTGGGAACGTTACAATAAACGTTACAGCACTTGGACTGGTGTCTCTGAACTGGTCTATTATCCAGAAAACTATGTTGATCCCACTCAGCGCATTGGGCAAACCAAAATGATGGATGCGCTGTTGCAATCCATCAACCAGAGCCAGCTAAATGCGGATACGGTGGAAGATGCTTTCAAAACTTATTTGACCAGCTTTGAGCAGGTAGCAAATCTGAAAGTAATTAGTGCTTACCACGATAATGTGAATGTGGATCAAGGATTAACTTATTTTATCGGTATCGACCAAGCAGCTCCGGGTACGTATTACTGGCGTAGTGTTGATCACAGCAAATGTGAAAATGGCAAGTTTGCCGCTAATGCTTGGGGTGAGTGGAATAAAATTACCTGTGCTGTCAATCCTTGGAAAAATATCATCCGTCCGGTTGTTTATATGTCCCGCTTATATCTGCTATGGCTGGAGCAGCAAACAAAGAAAAGTGATGATGGTAAGGACACGATTTATCAATATAACTTAAAACTGGCTCATATTCGTTACGACGGTAGTTGGAATACACCATTTACTTTTGATGTGACAGAAAAGGTAAAAAATTACACGTCGAGTACTGATGCTGCTGAATCTTTAGGGTTGTATTGTACTGGTTATCAAGGGGAAGACACTCTATTAGTTATGTTCTATTCAATGCAGAGTAGTTATAGTACCTATACCGATAATAATGCGCCGGCCACTGGGCTATATATTTTCGCTGATATGTCATCAGACAATATGACGAATGCGCAAGCAACTAATTATTGGAATAACAGCTATCCGCAATTTGATACTGTGATGGTAGATCCGGATAGCGACAATAAAAAAGTCATAACCAGGAGAGTTAATAACCGTTATGCGGAGGATTATGAAATTCCTTCCTCTGTGACAAGTAACAGTGGTTACTCTTGGGGTGATTACAGTTTAACTATGCTTTATGGGGGCAGTGTTCCTAGTATTACCTTTCAGTCTGCCGCGGAAGATTTAAAGCTATCCACCAATATGGCATTGAGTATTATTCATAATGGTGCTGCTGGAGGTCCAGGTTCTCGTCGAGAGCAATGTAACTTGATGAAGCATTTTGGTGGTGTGCCAGGGTGCAAATATATTCTCTGTGATATTACACAGGATACAGCTGGTAATGGAGAGGATATTACTGCTCTATTCCAGAGAACGACTCCAGGGCATGATTCAGGAATTTTGGTAACGAGTACAGCTAATACAGATCACTATTATGTTTTCCAAACTCCATCAAATCAAAAATATCTTACTTTTAAAGTTGGCGGTGGTGCACAACGGTATGCACAAGCGGACGATTGGTATGATGATTTTGAGTCTTATAACTACGTTGCTATTGGCACTGAAGATTATGGTTGGTGGTTTGGCGGTGCGTATCTCAGCAATGCAATCTCAATTGATACGAGTATTGACAGTTCTAAAGTAAAAGTCACCGTAAAAGCGGGTGGTGACGATCAAATCTTTACTGCTGATAATAGTACCTATGTTCCTCAGCAACCGGCACCCAGTTTTGAGGAGATGATTTATCAGTTCAATAACCTGACAATAGATTGTAAGAATTTAAATTTCATCGACAATCAGGCACATATTGAGATTGATTTCACCGCTACGGCACAAGATGGCCGATTCTTGGGTTCAGAAACTTTTATTATCCCGGTAACTAAAAAAGTTCTCGGTACTGAGAACGTGATTGCGTTATATAGCGAAAATAACGGTGTTCAATATATGCAAATTGGCGCATATCGTACCCGTTTGAATACGTTATTCGCTCAACAGTTGGTTAGCCGTGCTAATCGTGGCATTGATGCAGTGCTCAGTATGGAAACTCAGAATATTCAGGAACCTCAATTAGGAGTGGGTACGTATGTACAACTTGTTCTGGATAAATATGATGAATCTATTCATGGCACTAATAAGAGCTTTGCTATTGAATATACTGATATATTTAAAGATGGCGATAATTTTGTTATTTATCAGGGGGAATTGAGTGAAACCAGCCAAACTGTTGTGAAAGTTTTTCTCCCCTATTTTATAGAGGCGTATGGAAATAAAAATCATTTATGGGTACGTGCAAAATACCAAAAGGAAACGACTGATAAGATCTTGTTCGACCGTACTGATGAGAAAGATCCGCACGGTTGGTTTCTCAGCGACGATCACAAGACCTTTAGTGGTCTCTCTTCCGCACAGGCATTAAAGAACGACAGTGAACCGATGGATTTCTCTGGCGCCAATGCTCTCTATTTCTGGGAACTGTTCTATTACACGCCGATGATGATGGCTCATCGTTTGTTGCAGGAACAGAATTTTGATGCGGCGAACCATTGGTTCCGTTATGTCTGGAGTCCATCCGGTTATATCGTTGATGGTAAAATTGCTATCTACCACTGGAACGTGCGACCGCTGGAAGAAGACACCAGTTGGAATGCACAACAACTGGACTCCACCGATCCAGATGCTGTAGCCCAAGATGATCCGATGCACTACAAGGTGGCTACCTTTATGGCGACGTTGGATCTGCTAATGGCCCGTGGTGATGCTGCTTACCGCCAGTTAGAGCGTGATACGTTGGCTGAAGCTAAAATGTGGTATACACAGGCGCTTAATCTGTTGGGTGATGAGCCACAAGTGATGCTGAGTACGACTTGGGCTAATCCAACATTGGGTAATGCTGCTTCAAAAACCACACAGCAGGTTCGTCAGCAAGTGCTTACCCAGTTGCGTCTCAATAGCAGGGTAAAAACCCCGTTGCTAGGAACAGCCAATTCCCTGACCGCTTTATTCCTGCCGCAGGAAAATAGCAAGCTCAAAGGCTACTGGCGGACACTGGCGCAGCGTATGTTTAATTTACGTCATAATCTGTCGATTGACGGCCAGCCGCTCTCCTTGCCGCTGTATGCTAAACCGGCTGATCCAAAAGCTTTACTGAGTGCGGCGGTTTCAGCTTCTCAAGGGGGAGCCGACTTGCCGAAGGCGCCGCTGACTATTCACCGCTTCCCTCAAATGCTAGAAGGGGCACGGGGCTTGGTTAACCAGCTTATACAGTTCGGTAGTTCACTATTGGGGTACAGTGAGCGTCAGGATGCGGAAGCTATGAGTCAACTACTGCAAACCCAAGCCAGCGAGTTAATACTGACCAGTATTCGTATGCAGGATAACCAATTGGCAGAGCTGGATTCGGAAAAAACCGCCTTGCAAGTCTCTTTAGCTGGAGTGCAACAACGGTTTGACAGCTATAGCCAACTGTATGAGGAGAACATCAACGCAGGTGAGCAGCGAGCGCTGGCGTTACGCTCAGAATCTGCTATTGAGTCTCAGGGAGCGCAGATTTCCCGTATGGCAGGCGCGGGTGTTGATATGGCGCCAAATATCTTCGGCCTGGCTGATGGCGGCATGCATTATGGTGCTATTGCCTATGCCATCGCTGACGGTATTGAGTTGAGCGCTTCTGCCAAGATGGTTGATGCGGAGAAAGTTGCTCAGTCGGAAATATATCGCCGTCGCCGTCAAGAATGGAAAATTCAGCGTGACAACGCACAAGCGGAGATTAACCAGTTAAACGCGCAACTGGAATCACTGTCTATTCGCCGTGAAGCCGCTGAAATGCAAAAAGAGTACCTGAAAACCCAGCAAGCTCAGGCGCAGGCACAACTTACTTTCTTAAGAAGCAAATTCAGTAATCAAGCGTTATATAGTTGGTTACGAGGGCGTTTATCAGGTATTTATTTCCAGTTCTATGACTTGGCCGTATCACGTTGCCTGATGGCAGAGCAATCCTATCAATGGGAAGCTAATGATAATTCCATTAGCTTTGTCAAACCGGGTGCATGGCAAGGAACTTACGCCGGCTTATTGTGTGGAGAAGCTTTGATACAAAATCTGGCACAAATGGAAGAGGCATATCTGAAATGGGAATCTCGCGCTTTGGAAGTAGAACGCACGGTTTCATTGGCAGTGGTTTATGATTCACTGGAAGGTAATGATCGTTTTAATTTAGCGGAACAAATACCTGCATTATTGGATAAGGGGGAGGGAACAGCAGGAACTAAAGAAAATGGGTTATCATTGGCTAATGCTATCCTGTCAGCTTCGGTCAAATTGTCCGACTTGAAACTGGGAACGGATTATCCAGACAGTATCGTTGGTAGCAACAAGGTTCGTCGTATTAAGCAAATCAGTGTTTCGCTACCTGCATTGGTTGGGCCTTATCAGGATGTTCAGGCTATGCTCAGCTATGGTGGCAGTACTCAATTGCCGAAAGGTTGTTCAGCGTTGGCTGTGTCTCATGGTACCAATGATAGTGGTCAGTTCCAGTTGGATTTCAATGACGGCAAATACCTGCCATTTGAGGGTATTGCTCTTGATGATCAGGGTACACTGAATCTTCAATTCCCGAATGCTACCGACAAACAGCAAGCAATATTGCAAACTATGAGCGATATTATTTTGCATATTCGTTATACCATCCGTTAATTAATTTCGCGATTATATAATACAGGCTCTCCTTTGGGAGAGCTTGATATAAGCAATTTATGAGATATTTATAGAAGGTAAGTTTTTAAATTAACTTGAGATTTTTATATTATTTAAGTTTAATCTATCTGTTTTCTGTTTTCTGTTTTCTTAAAGGCGTGTAATGTAAAAAGGTGAGATCTCTTGTGATGATTCTGATTGGCCTGGAATGGGTCTTTTAGGACCTTAGCTTAAGGTTTGGTATAAATTGATAATTTCGATATCGTACCTGAAATGATCATTATTAATGATTAAACTAAAAAGAAGTTTTAGATTTTACGTACATGTATTCCTGTCTTGTGCCTGATTATAAATTAAAGGTTGTTTATGAAGAGTGTTGCGAAAAATAACTATTTTGTATAATATCCATTGGGTAGAGATAATTATGCTTATTTATATGATATTGTTTAAGTTACTTAGTTTGATTAATTTAATGAGTAATTGAGAGTATTTAAATGTGGAATAACTATTAATTATTGTATAAATGTGAGGAGAGTTGTAAGGCGATTTGGCGTGAAAATCTTTATATCTATTTTTCTGGAGACGTTTTTTCAATTCCAGAATAATATATGGTTATTATTACTTTTATGTCATAATTCAGGGAGGGAATTATTAAAAGCTGGGGTGGTTTTACTTTTAATGGTCAAGAATATAGACTTAATCATCTTGATGAATTCGAATTCACTTACATTCAAGAAAAAGAGTGTATTAAGCCGGAGAAGAGCTATAAATTTATTGTTGAATTTGGTCTACACTGTTTTACCCTGAAGCCTAATAAGCGCAAGGGTGAAACCCTTTCTAATTATCCCAGAGATCTCTATTACTTAGATTTTCTAGAAACACGTGTTTTTTGTTTTAAACGATACGTTATGTCTTTCTGCCTTCCAAATATAGTAAAAACGATAAACTCAAGAACTTGTTACAAGACAGGGAAAGGGAATTTTTTTACTATTGAATTCACTAATGACAATAGGGAAATTGTAGACTATGAAATCTATTTCAAAGTGTCACGAGAAAGCCGAGGGAAATTGCGATTATTTGTAGAAAGTGCCTACGTCAGAGATAGTGATCACGGTACGATTCAGCCACAGAAGAAAAAAATAAATTTCTTTGTTATTGCCCACAATATTCAGGTTAGAAAACTTATAAAGTAAAAAACCTCACAATAATGAGAGGTTTTTTACTTTATAACTAAGAAAATTAACTGGGAACTCTTTATAACCGCTCTTGGGCTGGTAACCATTGGTTGGATGAGACGCCTAGCTTCCGCTATCCCGTTCATACGCCTTTTAAAGTATATAGTTAACACTGTATACGCCCTATATTCTACACATATATTGTAAAATATTCTTGTCCATTTCGTGCTAAATAGCTATATGGATATCGACTCAATGCAGATATGGATTTTTATTTTTTCTGGCAATATAGTTTGTGTTGGGTACGTTCTTAGTAGTTTGGATCAAGAAATTCTCTTCAAACACGTTTCACCTTGCGTACAGCATTTATTGCGTTTTGTAAAGCAGTATTGGGGGCAAAAGCGTCATTCAAAGCGGTTGTGAATGCCTGAAAATCCTGAACTGTCATTGTTATGCGAGAGTCTCTACCTAATAGCTCACGTGCTTTCTCTTTAGCTGCTGTGCGTACGAATGCAGCCATTCCATTGTTGTGCCCATTAAAGCCGCAGCGTGAGAAATAACTTCCCTTTCATCTGTGTCCATCTTTAAATCAAATCGAGTGATAGCAGTCATTACTATTCCTCTTTAAGTACGGTAAATTAACGTATACGGTATTTTGCTGCATAAAAATTGAGTAAACAAGTTTTAATATTGAGTTTGTATCCCCACACTACATTGTCATTGTTAGATTATCTCGGTTTAATAAGTAAAGTCCGCCATAAGCCTTCGTCCAGTATGAACTGTTGTGGTTCAATAATCCTAGACACCTATCCCCGGATAATCCTTCTCCTCTGACATCTAAAACAGATAAAAATCGGGTCACTTTTTTACATAAGCAGGACAGGAAAAATACTAAGATGCCCGTAATTAATTCAATTTATGTTGGAAAAGGTTATGCCAATTTCATCCATCAGCGGTCATGTGCCACTTAGCCAAACGCAAGCTCCTCAGCACACCGTATCTTCTCCCCTACTCGAACAGGGTAACCGCTTGTTTGAACAGTCTGTCCGACGTGGCCCGTTGCACTTCCAGAGCTCTGATCTCAAGCATTTGATCGCCGAATTGCGCCAATTGCAGAGTGCTCCCAACAGTGCGCAAGCTCAGCGGGTGCAGGATGCCATCCAGCACTGGGAGAACCACCATCCTAAAGAGGTGGCAGCCCGTAGCACTCGCCTTGCCGAGCTTAAACAAGCTCTGACAGAACAGGGCGCTATGGTGCGCACTTTCCAGCCAAAGGTAATGGCAACCGGTCCCCAAGCTATGTTGCAGCAGGCTATGCCAGCTTTACAGAAGATGGGAACTTACGCATGCACTGATGCCGGCACTTTCGTCAGCAAGCAGAATCCTCATTATCAGCAAATCATGGAGAGATTGAAGTCATTCAATGACAACCCGGATCGTCTGAGGGGTAACAACCAAGCCAACATGATGTCCAACATGGCGGCTATCGCCGCTAAACAAGGAAACGTCAGTCTCAACCAACTACAATCTATTGCCGCCCGTGTCGCCCAAGCCCAAGCGGGTTGCTGCACCACTTTAGCTTATTCTGCGGCAGCCGAACTGGTGAAGCACAATCAAGGTGACCAGCAGCGCATTGAGGTAGTCGCTCATCGTGGCTCTAAGGGGCATACCCAGACCCATTGCTTCGTGGTGGTCGGGCGCGATTCCAATAGTGAGCTTAACAAACCCGAAACTTGGGGTTCTCAGGCATATGTCATCGATCCTTGGGCTGCTACCATAGGTGGTAGATTGCAAGGTACGCCAAGTAATCCTCCGATCGCTAACCTGTGGCCGCCGACTGAATCTGTGTTTGACAACCATAAAGAGTAACCATGTTCAATTCCTTATTATCAGAACTGTGCCGACGCCTTGGGCAGGCCGAAGAATCTCTGCACTTGGAAGGACTCGATCTATCTCTCGGCCCTTTTAGCCTGCATATCCGCCAACGCGATGAGTTGGTAACTTTGTTTATTCCGCTAGGTGATGTCGAACCTTGTTCGTTGGCTACACTGGCCGATTGGCCATCATTGCAACTGAGCCGTAGCGGTGAGGGTGAGACTCTGCTCTGGAGCCGCGAATGGTTGGAGAGACTGGATGCTGAGCTGTTGGTCAACTTGGTCGAGCGGATGTTACAGCAAGCCAGGAACCTTACAGCTACGGCCCCTATCACTGGAAGCCAAGAATGGCCGACGTTCAGTATTCAAGGGAGTTCGTGGCACAAAGTTTAGGCGAAAAACTTTAAGAGATTAATCAGGTGTGTTATTGCAAGCCACGAGCGATATTATTTTGTGCATTCGTTATACCATTCGTTGATTAATGATTTTATTACTGGGTAAAGGTTCTCCTACAGGGAGAGCCTAACGGAAATAATTTGTGAGAAATTCACCGAGGTAAACTTTTAAATTAATTTTATATAATTTCCTAATTACGAAGCTAAACCATCGGCGTTGGTATCTATGCGTAAGAATGAATAAGGGCGGTTTCCCGCCCCTCTTAATAGACTCTTAAATGGATTTCAGCAGGTCAAAGAATGCTGATCTGCGTTGACATGGTATTTCGAGGCCAATTAGCAGAAGTGTTCTGATAGCTGAAGATACCATTTTGGTAGCCATCGAGGCTGTATTCTTTCAGGAAGCCAACCACAATTTGGCCCGCAGCACATGGCCAATTGTATTGCCCGTTTGTAATGCACACTGGTGTAGAAGAGTACAGCGAGTATGGCAGTGTACCGCCGTTCATCCAAGCAAAGGAATTATATCCATAGCCAATTTCCAGAACGGCGGCGCGAAGCTGATATCCTCCATGATTGCAGTTTGTCACCGGCAAGTTGGAAGTGTATTCCCATCCGCAATTCGTCGAGCCAACGGCATAGACCCACATATTGGTTAGCGGAGGTGCGGCGACGTAAGCTACCTCAGACTTAGTGTTGAGCTCCTTCTCTTCAGCTCGGATTGGGCTCTCAGGATTAGGCAGTAGCTGAGATTGCGCTGCCAGGGCGTTTTGAGCAGTAGAGACCTCCTTCGGTTGCTCTGTTTGGGCATAGGCATTAATGCCAAACAAGGAAGCAAGAGATAACAGCATAGCAAGTTTATTTTTCTTCATTATTGAATTCTCTTAGAAATGGAAAAATCCAATTTTAGGGAAGTGAGCGAAAATCACATTATTAAATTTTATTTATGTAATGATCGAAATTTTTGCGGGGGTGATTGTTTGCTTGCTTAGTCTCACTACGAAACAAAGGTGGATAAATGATAAGGAATATTTCTTCAATTACCTTTCACCTGGTGAGAACTAACCTCTTTTTTGTTGTCTATTGAGCACATTTTGTACTGGTGTGTTTGGGGAAAATGCCAGTATTGTGCTCAATAATATCACTACAATCGCGCTGAGATTGTCTCCTCCTGACAGCGACTAACCTGTATTTCGCATTCCCGCTGCGATACCGGCAATGGTTACCATCAACGCTTGTTCAACCTGAGGATCGGGATGCTGCTGTTGACGGGAACGCAGTAATAGTTCTGCCTGTAAGACGTTTAATGGATCAGTGTAAACATTACGTAGGGCGATTGATTCTGCAATCCACGGTAGATCTGCCATCAGGTGTTCATCTTTAGAAATGGTTAATACCGTCTTAATATCTGCGGAAAGTTGTTCGCGCAGTTTCTGGCCTAACGGCCATAAGTTCTTATCTACCAGACGATGATCATAATACTCCGCTAGCCACAAGTCGGCTTTAGCGAAGACCATTTCCAACATACCAATGCGAGTGGTAAAGAAAGGCCAGTCACGGCACATTTCTGCTAGTACATCCTGCTTCCCATCATTGACAACTTTTTGTAGCGCAGCACCTGCACCTAACCAGGCTGGCAACATTAGGCGATTCTGTGTCCAGGCGAAAATCCACGGGATAGCGCGTAAACTTTCCACGCCACCCGCCGGATGACGTTTGGCTGGACGAGAACCTAAAGGCAATTTAGCTAATTCCTGTTCTGGTGTTGCTGCGCGGAAATAAGGTACAAAATCGGGCTGTTCACGTACATAATCACGATACATCTTGCAGGAAACATCGGATAGGGTATCCATCACCTGATGCCATTCCAGTTTAGGCTCCGGTGGTGGTAGTAGGTTTGCTTCCAGAATTGCACTGGCATATAAGGCTAAACTACTGATAGTGACCTGTGGCAGACCGAATTTAAAGCGGATCATTTCACCCTGTTCAGTTACACGTAGGCCACCTTTTAAGCTTCCCGGTGGTTGGGAAAGCAGTGCTGCATGTGCTGGTGCACCGCCACGACCGATGGTGCCTCCGCGACCGTGGAACAAGGTCAGCATAACGCCTTCTTTTTCACAAGCTTTGATTAGTGCATCTTGTGCGCGGTATTGCGCCCATCCCGCAGCCATCACCCCGGCATCTTTTGCCGAGTCAGAGTAGCCAATCATCACCATCTGTTTGTCCTGAATCAGAGCGCGATACCATTTAATATTCATTAATTGCTGAATGACATTTTCGGCATTATTCAGGTCATCAAGGGTTTCGAATAGCGGTGCAACGGGTAAGGTGAACGGACAACCAGCTTCTTTCAGTAGTAAGTGAACTGCTAATACATCAGAAGGTACTTTTGCCATTGAGATAACGTAAGCGGCGATAGCGTCTTGCGGTGACTTTGCAATGACTTTACAGGTTGCGAAAACTTCTTGCGTTTCTGTGCTTGGTTGCCAGTTATGTGGTATCAATGGACGTTTTGAGTGTAGTTCATGCAGTAGGAAAGCCTGTTTCTCTTCTTCTGACCAACTGGCGTAGTTACCTAATTCCAGATATTGCGTTAATTCAGAAATGGCGGTTGTATGGCGGGTACTTTCTTGGCGCACATCAATGCGTACCAGCGACAGGCCAAAGCAGCGGATACGGCGCAAGATATCTAATAGTTGACCATTGGCGATGATTTCCATCCCGCAGGTTTTTAGTGACTGATAACAGGCGTAAAGTGGTTGCCAGAGCTGTTCATTATCCACCAGCAGATCAGTTGGTGGCAGAACTTGCTCCCCTTTCAGTTGTTTCTCCAGATAGGTCAATGTATTGCTGAGTTGTGTCCGCAATTTTTTAGCAATTTCTCGGTAAGGTTCCAGAATTTCATCACCACCTGCTAGCTTACGAACTTCGGGTGTACATTCAGACATGGATAGTTCAGAAACCAGAACCTGAATATCTTTCAGGAATAGATCGGCTGCTTTCCAGCGGCTAAGCAGTAATACATGATGAGTCACTTCAGCCGTTACATTTGGATTGCCGTCGCGGTCGCCGCCCATCCAGGAAGTAAAGCGGATAGGTACCGCTTCAACTGGCAGACTGTAATCAATTGACTCTTCCAGTTGTTCATTAAATTCGCGCAGGAATGCCGGTACGCCCTCCCACAAGCTGTTTTCTACCATAGCGAAGCCCCACTTAGCTTCATCAATTGGAGTTGGGCGAATTTTACGGATTTCATCGGTATGCCATGACTGGGCAACTAATTGACGCAGACGACGCATAATGTTGTTACGCTCATAATCTGCCAGATCATCGTGATCGAGTTGCGATAGACAAGTGTTAACTGCCACCAGCTTGTGAATTAATGTACGACGCGCGATTTCAGTAGGGTGAGCGGTGAGGACCAGTTCAATAGACAGCTCATTGACCGCTTTTTTCAGATCGTCGTTATTGAAATTTTTTTCTTTTAACTGGGTGAATAATTTCGCTAACGCAACGGGATTACTGGCAGCTTCACCATGTGGGGAGATGCTGTGATACTGTTCTGCAACGTTTGTTAGGTTGAGAAATTGGTTGAAAGCGCGGGCAACTGGCAATAGTTCATCATTAGATAGGTTTTGCAAGGTAGATAATAGTTGCTGGCGATCTATTTCGTTGCCTGCGCGGGATGATTTGGATAATTTACGGATAGTCTCGACTTTATCGAGAATATCTTCTCCTAACGCTTCTTTGATTGTGTCTCCGAGCAGCTTACCTAGCATGCTGACATTACTACGCATTGCGGAATATTGTTGGTTCATATGACTCTTGGCCTTTATTGCTGGCAGAATGTTGATTCTGTTCCTGTAGAAAAATTTCATGTAAGTGGCGTAAAGTTGTTTTTTGTATCGCCACAGTGTTTCATTCACCCTAAGCCTTCATATTCATATCAGAAAATCATCAGTTTGGGCGAAATTTCTAAAATTTAATGGCGGGTCATGTTCCATAAGTATTACTTATGCGCAGGAGGCTTGGGGAGGGTGTTTTTATTGCGTGATGATGCTTGAGTCCCCCTGACTTTTGGGGGACGAGTAAAACGATTAATTATTGCTTAGACAAAAATGATCTATTAACTGAGAAATTATCTTTCTGGTAGGTTCAATAAACGACATATCAATAAACTCATCCGGCTGATGTGCTTGTGCAATAGAACCTGGGCCAAGTACCAATGTGGGACATAATTCCTGAATGAATGGTGCTTCGGTACAGTAGTTGACCGTTTCAGCCTTGCGGCCTAGCAGTTTCTCTATCACATCAATTATTTTGTGATCGGTTGGGCATGCATAACCGGGAATAGGGGGATGTAATTCGTTGATAGTCAGACGGCCAGGCCAACGCTGCTTCACTGGTTCAAGGGCTTCATTTAACAGTTCGTTCAGATCCTGTAACGTTAGTCCCGGTAATGGGCGAATATCCATATGCAATTCACAATGGGCACAAATACGGTTTACTGCATCACCTCCGTGAATATAGCCGAAATTCATGGTTGGATATGGAATGGCAAATGCCGGGTTGTTGTAACGCTCTTTTAGCGTATTGCGTAGTTCAATCAAGTGCCCAATAGATTCGTGCATCAAATCAATGGCGTTTATACCACGGTCTGGATCACTGGAATGCCCGGATTGACCAACAATGCGGATAGCGTTCGATAAATGTCCTTTATGTGCGCAAATAGGATGCAATGAGGTCGGTTCACCAATAATAGCGAAATCCGGTCGAATAGTGGTACTTGCGGCAAAATAGCGGGCTCCCGCCATTGTTGTCTCTTCATCTGCGGTTGCCAGAATGTACAGCGGACGGGTTATTTTACTGACATCAATGTCTCGCAATGCATCAATGATAAAGGCGAAAAAGCCTTTCATATCTGCTGTACCTAAACCATACAGTTTGTTATCTCGTTCTGTCAGGGTGAAGGGATCTTTAGCCCAGAGTCCTTCATCAAAGGGGACAGTATCAGTGTGTCCACATAGGAGTAATCCACCTAGGCCACTCCCCAGCGTCGCCAGCAGATTGTATTTTCCGGGGGCCTCGGGGACGGGTTGTATCTCAATCTCGAAACCAATTTCCTTTAACCAACTTGCCAGTAGGTTGATGAGAGATTCATTGCTCTGGTCAATACTGACATCGGTGGCACTGATAGAAGGAGTCGCGATTAGTTGCCGAAATAACTCAATAAATGGAGGTAATTTTATATTCACTGTTGACAGCCTTTATTCATGATAGTATCAATATTCATGCATTTTTTTTGAATAAAAATACATTATCCCGTTTACATACTGAGCACAAGGTAAAGATATCCTATGTTGAATACGCTGGTTGTTGGTGCAAGTGGTTACACCGGAGCAGAACTGGCAGCATATCTGCATCGCCACCCGTATATAAATCTGGTTGGACTAATGGTTTCTGCTCAGAGCGTTGATGCAGATAAATGTTTCTCAGATTTACATTCACAGTATAAAGGCATTGTTGATCTGCCGCTGCAACCGCTGACTGATATTATTAATGTTGCTAAAGGGATTGATGTGGTTTTCCTTGCCACCGCCCATGAAGTCAGTCATGACATTGCGCCGTTATTTCTGGCGGCAGGTTGCATTGTGTTCGATCTCTCCGGTGCCTATCGCATACAAAATGCTCAGATTTATCAACAATACTACGGATTCAAACATAAGCATACTGAATGGTTAGCACAAGCAGTATATGGGCTTGCCGAATGGCAGGCTGAAAAGATCAAACAGGCTCAATTGGTTGCTGTACCGGGATGTTATCCAACAGTTTCTCAACTCTCTTTGAAGCCACTGTTGGAAAATAGTTTGCTAGATACCAGCCATTGGCCAGTGATTAATGCTACCAGTGGCGTGAGTGGCGCAGGTCGGAAAGCCAGTATGACTAACAGCTTCTGCGAAATCAGTTTGCAACCTTATGGAATATTTACTCACCGTCATCAACCGGAGATTGAGGAACATCTGGGAACTAAGGTGATTTTTACTCCGCATCTTGGCAATTTCGTGCGGGGTATTCTTGCCACAATTACCTGTAAATTGAAGTCAGGTGTTACCGCAGAACAGATAAATGAAGCTTATCAGCAAGCATACAAGGATAAGCCATTGGTGCGGCTCTACAACAAAGGGGTACCGGCACTGAAATCCGTTGTTGGGCTACCGTTCTGTGATATCGGTTTTGTTGTACAGGATGATCACCTGATTGTTGTGGGTACTGAGGATAATCTTTTGAAAGGTGCGGCAGCTCAGGCAGTTCAGTGTATGAATATACGTTTTGGGTTTGAAGAAACTCAGGCATTACTTTAATGATTGACATGAAGGAGTAAAGCAGATGGAACCTTTAGTCATAAAATTAGGTGGCGTGTTACTGGACAGTGAAGAAGCGTTGGAACGCGTGTTTACTGCATTGCAGGAATATCGACAAACGCATGAACGCCAGTTGGTTATTGTTCATGGTGGTGGCTGTCTGGTGGATGAGTTGATGCAGAAATTGCAGCTACCGATAGAGAAGAAACAAGGATTGCGGGTAACACCCGCTGATCAAATTGGGATGATTACGGGAGCGTTAGCGGGTATAGCCAATAAGACCTTGTTATCGTGGGCGACTAAATATCAACTTGCATCAGTTGGATTATATTTAGGAGATGGTAATGTGGTCAGGGTTTCCCAACTGAATGAAGAGTTGGGGCATGTGGGGAAAGCGATGCCGGGCGATGCTAAGTTGCTGAAAATGCTACTGGATGCAGGTTATATACCCATTATTAGTTCCATTGGTGTAACTGATAAAGGGGAATTGATGAATGTGAATGCCGATCAGGCAGCAACGGCGATAGCTCAGACGCTAGGTGCTGATTTGGTATTACTCTCTGATGTTAGCGGTATTTTGGATGGTAAAGGGCAGAAGATCCCTGACATTAATGCTGAGAAGGCGGAACAACTTATTGTGCAGGGCATTATTACTGACGGCATGATTGTGAAGGTGAATGCAGCTCTAGATGCCGCTAGGACATTAGGTCGCCCGGTAGATATCGCTAGTTGGCGTCATGCAGATCAACTGACCGACCTGTTTAACGGTGTTCCCGTCGGTACTCGTATTCTGGCTTAAATTAAGTTTGATTAATTTTCGGCAAAGCTTTGCTGATGAATAACAACGGAATTTTAAAGGGTAACTTCATGCATACTAAAGATATTAAAAAGATCGTTCTTGCTTATTCTGGTGGTCTGGATACTTCTGCCATTATTCCTTGGCTGAAAGAGCATTATGATAATTGTGAAGTTGTTGCGTTTGTCGCCGATGTGGGACAAAGCCGTGAAGATCTGGAGGGCGTGGAGCAGAAAGCTTTGCGCTCTGGCGCATCAGAATGTCATGTTGTGGATTTACGTGAGGAGTTTATTAAAGATTATGTTTATCCGGTGCTGAAAACTGGCGCTCTGTATGAGGGTAGCTATTTATTGGGCACTTCAATGGCACGACCAATTATTGCTAAAGCACAGGTTGAATTGGCATTGAAAGTGGGGGCGGATGCACTTGCTCATGGCGCAACAGGTAAGGGTAACGATCAGGTTCGGTTTGAAAGCACTTATACGGCATTAGCTCCTCAGCTAAAAGTCGTCGCGCCGTGGAGAGAGTGGGATTTGCGTTCCCGTGAGGCGTTGTTGGATTATCTGAAAGCGCGAGATATTCCAACTACTGCGACATTAGAGAAAATTTACAGCCGTGATGAGAATGCGTGGCATATCTCTACCGAAGGCGGCGTACTGGAAAGCACCTGGAATGCATCCAATAAAGATTGTTGGGTGTGGACAGTTGCTCCAGAAGAGGCGCCAGATGAAGCTGAATTGGTCAGTGTGACCATTGAGAGAGGCGAGGTTGTTGGGGTTAACGGCAAGGTGATGTCTCCATATCAATGCCTTGAAGTACTAAATGTTCTGGGAGCAAAACATGGTATTGGTCGGATCGATATTGTGGAAAACCGGCTGGTGGGAATGAAATCTCGTGGTTGTTATGAAACACCGGGAGGAACCATTATGATGGCCGCGTTACGTGGTGTTGAACAACTGGTTCTGGACCGTGATAGCTTGAAATGGCGTCAACAGCTTGGGCTGGAAATGTCCTATGTTGTTTATGATGGACGTTGGTTTGCCCCACTACGTCACTCTATTCAGGCAGCCGCTGAGACGTTGGCTGAGGATGTCCGTGGTGAAGTGGTTCTGAAACTCTATAAAGGCCAGGTGACGGCGATCCAGAAGAGATCGACGAATAGTCTCTATTCTGAAGCGTTTGCAACGTTTGGTGAGGATGAGGTTTACGATCACAGCCATGCAGGAGGATTTATCCGTTTGTATTCTCTCTCTTCACGTATTCGGGCATTAAATAGTAAAGAGTAATTTCATTGTTCGTAGTTATGGAGATAATGACCAGATCGTACATTCATCCTTGTATTTGATTTCTCTAGTCTATTATCTCCATATTGAAAATGAAATTGCTGTTTATAAAAGGTCATCAATCACTCAGACATCAGATAATCAGGAACGAAAATATGGCACTCTGGGGCGGGCGTTTCAGTCAGAAAGCAGATCAACGGTTCAAACAATTTAACGATTCACTTCGCTTTGATTACCGGTTGGCGGAACAGGATATTACCGGTTCAGTTGCATGGTCGAAAGCGCTGGTAACGGTTGGTGTGTTGACCGTTGAGGAGCAACGAAAACTGGAGTTGGCATTAAATGAATTGCTGAATGAAGTTCAGGCTAATCCACAAACCATCTTGCAAAGTGATGCAGAAGATATCCATAGTTGGGTAGAAGGGCAATTGATCAGTAAAGTCGGCGATCTGGGTAAGAAGCTCCATACTGGCCGTAGCCGTAACGATCAGGTGGCGACAGATCTCAAACTTTGGTGTAAAGAATACATTTCACATCTTCATCAGGCAATTGTGGAGTTACAGCAGGCATTGGTGATTACCGCGGAGAATAATCAAGATGCGGTGATGCCGGGCTATACCCATCTGCAAAGAGCGCAGCCTATCACATTTGCTCACTGGTGTTTGGCATATGTAGAAATGCTGGTTCGTGATGAAAGTCGGTTACAGGATACTTTAAAGCGGCTGAATACCAGCCCGCTTGGGTGCGGTGCATTGGCTGGAACCGCTTATGATATTGACCGCGAACAATTGGCATCATGGCTAGGTTTTGCTTCAGCGACGCGTAACAGCCTGGATAGTGTTTCAGATCGTGACCATGTATTGGAACTGCTATCTAATGCCGGTATCAGTATGATCCATCTTTCCCGTTTTGCGGAAGACCTCATTTTCTTTAATAGCGGTGAAGCAGGATTTATTGAACTGTCAGATCGAGTCACTTCCGGTTCTTCTCTGATGCCACAGAAGAAAAACCCGGATGCGCTGGAGTTAATCCGTGGGAAATGTGGCCGGGTGCAGGGGGCATTGACCGGCATGATGATGACGTTGAAAGGTCTGCCGTTGGCCTATAATAAAGATATGCAGGAGGATAAAGAGGGGTTATTTGATGCGCTGGACACTTGGCTGGATTGTTTGCATATGGCAGCGTTGGTGTTAGATGGCATTCAGGTCAGGCGTTCACGTTGTGCAGAAGCAGCTAAACAGGGTTATGCTAATGCGACCGAATTAGCTGATTATTTGGTTGCAAAAGGTGTTCCATTCCGTGAAGCTCACCATATTGTTGGGGAAATTGTGATTATGGCGCTTGCTCAGGGTCAGGGTAAGGCACTGGAAGCGTTGTCATTGGCAGAGTTGCAGAAGTTCAGCAGTGCAATTACTGATGATGTATATGATATTTTGTCTCTGCAATCTTGTCTGGACAAACGACTTGCAAAGGGTGGCGTATCGCAAAAACAGGTCATGAAAGCGATTTCAGAGGCTAAACAGAGGCTAAAATTAAGTTAGTCATTATCAGCAGGGGAGATGAATCTATCCCCTGTAAAATAAATGCGATCTTTATATATAAGTTTTTAATGATTATCTGATAGTCTTTCCCTCACGTTGATATAATTATCTATTGGTATTTTCTATCATTCATATTAGTTGAGGTGGGAATGAATATCCGCGATCTGGAATATCTTGTGGCGCTTGCGGAGCATCGGCACTTTCGCCATGCTGCTGATTCTTGCCACGTCAGCCAGCCTACATTGAGCGGGCAAATTCGTAAGCTTGAGGATGATCTGGGTGTAATGTTATTGGAACGCACCAGCCGTAAAGTTTTGTTCACTCAACAAGGGATGTTATTAGTAGAACAGGCCAGAACGGTTCTCCGTGAGGTTAGAATTTTGCAGGAAATGGCGTCACTTCAAGGGGAAAACATGTCTGGTCCTCTGCATATTGGCCTGATCCCTACTATTGGCCCATATCTGTTGCCTCATATTATTCCTGGGCTTCATGGTTTGTTTCCTAAGTTGGAAATGTATTTGTATGAAGCCCAGACTCAAAGTTTGCTAGCCCAGTTAGATAGCGGCAAATTGGACATTGCGATTCTGGCAATGGGTAAGGAGACAAGAGCCTTCATTGAAGTGCCATTGTTTGAAGAACCCATGAAACTCGCTATCTATGATGGCCATCCTTGGGCAGAGCGAGAAAAAATTGCTATGGATGAATTGACGGGTGAAAAATTGCTGATGCTAGAAGATGGTCATTGCTTGCGTGATCAGGCTATGGGGTTCTGTTTTCAGGCTGGGGCGAAGGAAGATACCCATTTTCGTGCAACCAGTTTGGAAACTCTGCGTAATATGGTTGCTGCCGGTAGTGGAATAACCTTATTGCCTGATCTGGCAGTGCCACAAGAGAAAAAACGTGATGGTGTCTGTTATCTGGAGTGTAGCAACCCAGAGCCGAAGCGATCTGTTATTTTGATTTATCGTCCTGGTTCACCTCTGCGTGGTCGCTATGAGCAACTGGCAGAGGCTATTAGAGCTAGAATGGGCACTTATTACAGGCAATCAAAATAGCCGGTTCAGGCCATTTAGCGCTGCGACACGATAAGCTTCAGCCATAGTCGGATAGTTGAAAGTAGTATTGACGAAATATTCGATAGTATTACTTTCACCTTTCTGTTCCATAATCGCTTGGCCGATATGAATGATTTCAGCAGCACGTTCTCCGAAACAATGAATACCAAGAATCTCTTTTGTTTCTCTATGGAATAGTATTTTCAGGCTTCCTACGTTCATCCCCGCAATTTGTGCGCGTGCAAGATGTTTAAATTGTGCTCGCCCAACTTCATAAGGCACTTTCATTGCTGTTAATTGTTGCTCGGTTTTACCTACAGAGCTGATTTCAGGAATGGTATAGATACCCGTTGGAATATCTTCAATCAGATGAACTTCGGCGTTTCCTTTCGCCATTGCTTGAGCGGCAATTCGTCCTTGATCATAAGCAGCAGAGGCCAGGCTTGGATAACCGATAACATCTCCTACAGCGTAGATATTTTCATTGCTAGTTTGATAGATCTTATTAACTTTCAGTAAACCGCGGCTATCTGCTTCCAGACCAACGTTTTTCAGCCCTAGAGTATCAGTATTGCCTGTTCGGCCATTAGCATAAAGCAGACAGTCAGCTTTGACTTTTTTACCGGATTTGAGGTGAACGATAACACCGTCATCAACACCTTCAATTTTAGAATATTCTTCATTGTGGCGGATAACTATACCACTATTCCAGAAATGGTAAGAAAGTGCGTCTGACATCTCTTGGTCAAGGAAAGCCAGTAAGTGGTTACGAGTGTTGATTAAATCAACTTTTACGCCTAATCCACGGAAGATTGAAGCATATTCGCAACCAATCACTCCGGCACCATAAATAATGACATGCCGTGGTTCATGATCCAGTTTCAGAATGGAATCGCTGTTATAAATACGGGAATGGGTGAAATCAACATCTGGTGGACAATATGGGCGAGAACCGGTTGCAATAATAATCTTATCTGCGCTTAAAATATCGTAGTTATCGTCGGCATAGCGCACACTCACCCGGTGATCATCAATGAATGTTGCTTCCCCGGAAAACATACGACACCCATTACGTTCGTAAAATCCTTGACGCATTCTAGTTTGCTGATTAATCACCATTTCAGCACGGCGTAAGATTTCAGCAAATGAAGAGCGAAGAATGCGGGAGTTATCACTGTACAGAGGGTTTTGGTTAAATTCGATAATACGGCTGACGGCGTGACGGAGGGCTTTGGACGGGATGGTACCCCAATGAGTACAACCACCACCAACATTATTATAGCGTTCGATAACCGCAACGCTTTTACCCTGCTTCACCAATCCCATTGCTGCTCCTTCTCCACCGGGACCAGAACCAATGACAATGGCGTCAAAATGAATATGTTGCATATGAGGAAAGACCTGTTTTTACACAAAATTACAACGCTATATTAACATTGGTTGACTTAATAGCCCAATCGTCATAAGGATTTTATATCTCATTTAGAGTGAATTGAACATAGTTTTGCCCGTTACGTTAATCTGGCGCAAGATTATAAAGCTTTTGGAAAATAAATAATTATCTAACGATCGAAGTGAATTAACTAAAGAGGGAATGCTCTCCTTAATGATTTTTTGACTACGTATAGTCGCCTTTATCATCCTAATATCTAATAAGAAAATGCGCTGAGAAAATGACATTGATCATTATAAATGACATGATGAGCACATCATTACGGCAAACGCGTTAAAATTTGGTATATTTCCTAACATGTAGTTCAGATAAAGAGTCAGGATTCGTGTGAGTAACGTTATCGGCATCAGAGCGAAACAGAAAGAAAAAACTCGTCGTTCACTGATTGAAGCTGCTTTCAGCCAGTTGAGTGCCGAAAGGAGTTTTACCAGCCTTAGCTTGCGTGAAGTCGCCCGTGAAGCAGGTATTGCACCAACTTCATTTTATCGTCATTTTCGTGATGTGGATGAGCTTGGGCTGACGATGGTAGATGAAAGTGGTTTGATGTTACGTCA
Source organism: Photorhabdus hindustanensis (assembly GCF_002968995.1). Taxonomy (NCBI): domain Bacteria; kingdom Pseudomonadati; phylum Pseudomonadota; class Gammaproteobacteria; order Enterobacterales; family Morganellaceae; genus Photorhabdus; species Photorhabdus hindustanensis. The sequence goes on along the minus strand of NZ_PUWT01000037.1, from coordinate 5,461 downwards.
GTTAATGAGGCAAGCCCGGCAACGTATTGCTAAAGGTGGCAGTGTCATCCGTACATCTGTTTCAACTTTTATGGAATTTATCGGTAATAATCCAAATGCATTCCGATTATTATTACGTGAACGTTCAGGGACCTCTGCTGAATTTCGTGCCGCTGTCGCACGGGAAATCCAACATTTTATTGCTGAACTGGCAGACTATTTAGAACAGGAAAGCTGTATGCCGAGGTATTTTACTGAGGTGCAGGCAGAGGCAATGGTAACAATAGTATTCAGTGCCGGTGCAGAAGCATTGGATATTGATTTGGAGAAAAGACAGCGTTTAGAAGAACGTTTAGTCTTGCAGCTACGGATGATTGCTAAAGGTGCATATTATTGGTATCGCAAAGAAATGAATCCACCGAACCCTAAACTTAAATAACTATGAAGGAGGAGAACGAAATGATGGAACAATATCGCCAGGACAAAAGTACATTGTTACTCGCTTTTATTGTCGGACTAGCAACGAATGGAACGTTTTCAGCAGTTTTTAGCTCAGTTGTTTCTTTTTCAGTTTTCCCATTGATAACACTGATTTTATCAATTTATTGTATCCATCAGCGCTATTTGAATTACTCAATGCCAGATGGGATGCCTAAGTTAGTTGTTGCTTGTTTCCTCTTAGGATTATTTAGTTATAGTGCGATTATTAGAGTTGAATACCCTGAAATTGGCTCTAATTTTCTACCCGCGGTAATAGGTACCGTACTGGTATTCTGGATTTACAGAAAGGTAAAAATTCGCAAAAACCAGGCAATTATAGAAAATAGTCATTAATTGATGCAAAACGCCGGAGAGATAACTATCTGCCGGCGTTTCTGTTTTATATGTTCGTTAAGTATCAGTTTGATTTTTCCAGCAGTACTCCACATTCCATATGGTGTGTATAAGGAAACTGATCAAACAGAGCCAGATGGCTGATTTGATGCGTTTGGGTTAATGTTTCTAGATTATGGCAAAGGGTTTCCGGGTTACAGGAAATATAAAGGATCCGTGGATATGTCTGGACCATTTCAAGCGTTTTTTCATCAAGGCCGCTACGTGGCGGATCGACAAAAATAGTTTCACATTGATAGCTTTTTAAATTAATTCCTTGAAGGCGATTAAATTCGCGTTCACCATTCATTGCTTGGGTGAATTCCTCCGCTGACATGCGGATAATTTGTACATTATCAATCCCGTTGGCTGCAATATTGTATTGAGCGGCCGCAACGGATGGCTTGGCAATTTCTGTTGCCAATACTCGTTCAAAATTTTGAGCTAATGCCAGAGAGAAATTGCCATTACCGCAATAAAGCTCAAGTAAATCACCTTTTGAATCCTTGGTAATATTAATTGCCCATTCAAGCATATGAATATTGACGCTAGCATTTGGTTGGGTGAAGCTGTTTTCCACCTGGCGATAAATCATTTCTCGGCCTGCAACAGGTAGAACCTCATCAATATAATCATGATCCAATGTGATTTTGGTTTTAGCAGCTCTGCCAATTAACTCAATGTCAAACCCTTTATTTCTTAACGCCTCACGCAGTTTTAATGCTTGTTGTGTCCATTCATCACCCAATTTTTTGTGATAAAGCAAAGAAACAAGGATTTTATTATTGCAAGTGGACAGATAATCAATTTGAAATAGCTTATGACGTAAGATCTGTTCAGATCTAATGGAGTCAATTAATTCTACCATCATTTTATTAATTAACTTACTAGCGACAGGGAATTGAACAAGACGAATACGTTGTTTCGTCTGTTGATCGAACATAATATGGTACAAATCATCCTGTTCATGCCAGATTCGAAATTCTGCTCGCATTCTGTAATGAGATTGCGGTGAGCGGAAAACCTCTGGCTCCGGGGGCTGGAAAGGCTCCATCATGTTTTTTAAGCGGCTGACCTTCTCCGTCAGTTGCTGCTCGTAGCTTTCCGTTGGCAGGAGATTTTGCATTATGTTTGTTCTCTTATATCTGTAGTAAGAAAAATTTTCGTGCGAAATTGTAGGGAAAGAGCAAAGGATGTCCAGTTTTCTTATTACTCATGCATAATCCTGTCTATGCTTACTATTATGAGTCAGTTTCACGCTTCATTGTAGTGTATCCTTCTGATAATAAATTGTGGGATATTTTCTCATGATAAATAAAAATCGGTTTTTATTATCCATTGTTTCAATCGTGGTGATTTCTAGTTGGAATCAAGCTTCCGCTATGGTGGAGTCGCAGGATTCATTGGTTGTGACGGCGAGTCGTTTTAAACAGCCAGTGTCAAGCATACTGGCTCCTTATACTGTTGTAACACGAGATGAAATTGATCATTGGCAGTCAAATAGTGTAGCCGATATTTTACGTTGTCTACCCGGTGTTGATATTGCGCGGCATGGCGGTATTGGACAGCTAAGCTCTTTGTTTATACGTGGCACTCATGCTAGTCATGTATTAGTGCTGGTGGATGGGATACGTTTGAATCAAGCAGGTATCAGTGGCTCCTCTGATTTAAGCCAGATACCTGTATCATTGGTTCAGAAAATCGAATATATCCGCGGACCACGTTCCGCTGTTTATGGTTCTGATGCTATTGGTGGTGTTATTAATATCATCACTACCAGAGAGAAACTAGGCGCTAACCTTAACGTAGGTATCGGTTCACATGGTTATCAGACTTATGATGGCGCGACTCAGCAAAAGTTAGTTGAAAATACAGTCCTGACAGCAGCAGCTAACTATACCTATACCAAAGGATACGATGTTGTTGCTTATGGTAATACTGGTGGCTTTAGACAGCCTGATCGTGACGGTTTTATGAGCAAAATGCTTTGGTTGGGAGTCGATCAAAAATTTAATGAGCAAGTCAGTGGGTTTATTCGAGCTTATGGCTATAACAATAGAACATCTTATGATGCGGATATTAATTGGAGTTACCCATATGCTAGACCGGATACTCGTGAACTTTATAGCCGCCACTATGATACGGGGATCAGATTTAACCGTGGGATCTACTCGTCCCAATTAATTGCAAGTTATAGTCATATAAAAGACTATAACTTTGACCCTAAATATGGGCGCTATGATAAGTCTGCTAGCCTTAATGATTCTGATCAATATAACCTGCAATGGGGAAATACGTTTCAGCTATATCAGGGTATGGTTAGTACAGGTGTGGATTTCCAAAAACAATCGATAGAAGCTGGGACCAGTTATATTCCGAAGAGTGAAACGGTACGTAATACAGGAATGTATCTGACAGCACAGCAACAACTAAAAGATTTTATTTTAGAAGGTGCAATTCGTTCAGATAAACATTCAGAAGCTGGTTGGAATACCACATGGCAAGCCAGTTTAGGTTGGGAATTTATTAAAAATTATCGTTTGATCGCTTCTTATGGTACGGCATTTAAGGCTCCGACGCTTAGTCAAATGTATGGTTTTGGTGGTAATCATGATTTGAAACCGGAAGAAAGTAAACAATGGGAAGGTGGTATTGAAGGCGTCACAGGCCAGCTAAATTGGCGTCTGACTGTATATCGCAATGAGATTGAGCAATTGATCGATTATGCAAATAGCCGTTACTACAATATTGGTAAAGCAAAAATTAAAGGTGTTGAGTGGACTGGCTCAATGGACACAGGCATATTTCAGCATCAATTGACGGTACAATATATCGACCCTCGTAATAGTGAAACTAATGAAATTTTAGTTCGTCGTGCTAAGCAGCAAGTCAAATATCAACTTGACTGGCAGCTATATGATTTTGATTGGGGGTTAACTTATCAATATTTAGGGCGGCGTTATGACAACGATTTCAGTACATTCCCGGCTAAACGTGTGAAATTAGGTGGCGTCAGCTTTTGGGACTTAACGGTTTCATATCCAGTCACTTCTTATCTGACAATCCGTGCTAGAATAGCTAACCTGCTTGATAAAGATTACGAGACAGTTTATGGCTATCGCATTCCAGGACGCGAATACTATCTCACTGGGAGCTATAACTTCTGATTTAAATAAAGTCGCACGTCCGACAGTTTTAGTGTTTGATTCTGGGGTAGGCGGCTTATCTATTTACCAAGAGATCCGGCAATTATTGCCAGATCTCCACTATATATATGTTTTTGATAACGAAGCATTCCCTTATGGTGAAAAATCGGAAGAATTTATTGTTGAACGAGTTGTTCAAATTGTTGCGGCTGTTCAGCAAAAACATCCTCTGGCAATAGTGGTTATTGCATGTAACACGGCAAGTACAGTCAGTTTGCCTGCTCTACGTGAGCGGTTCAGTTTTTCGGTCGTTGGTGTGGTTCCAGCGATAAAACCCGCAGCAAAGTTAACTCGTAATGGTGTCGTTGGATTATTGGCGACTAGAGCAACAGTTAATCGCTCCTATACAAAGGAACTTATCGAAAAGTTTGCTACAGGTTGCAGGATTGAATCTATAGGCTCTGCTGAATTAGTAGAATTAGCTGAAGCTAAATTGCATGGTGGTAAGGTCTCTTCCGACATTTTAAAAAAGATACTGAAACCGTGGCTCGGAATGAAAGAACCACCTGACACAGTAGTATTGGGTTGTACTCATTTTCCACTATTAGCAGAAGAATTAGTTCAGATACTCCCTGATGGCACACACTTAATTGATTCTGGTGCCGCTATTGCCCGAAGAACGGCTTGGTTAGTTAAACATCAGAATAATCTTGTTTGTACTTCAGCAGATAGTCTTGCTTATTGTATGAAAGTGAATACTGATACTGATGCATTAATCCCCGTTTTGCAGGGATATGGATTCTCAAAACTGGAAAAATTGATAACTTAAGTTAAATTCGATGGAATAATCATCGGTCGTTAACTTTTTTCAAAATAATTATTGCCAGCGCCAGAGAACTCCCTATAATGCGCCACCACTGACCGACACAACGCTGATAAACATTGTGAGGTCAGGCAGAAGGAAAGCGAATAAGCGCTTGACTCTGCGGGCGAACAGCGTAGTATACGCAGCCCGGCTGAACGAGAATATGATTTTTTGATTCAGCCTGCTCTTTAACAATTAATCAGACAATCTGTGTGGGCACTCACAAGACCGTATCACAAAAAAATACGTTTTAAAGTCTTGAAGAGTGAACAACAGTTAATTCATTACGAACTAATTAGTCAGAATTCTTTGAGCGTCAAGCTTTGAATTGAAGAGTTTGATCATGGCTCAGATTGAACGCTGGCGGCAGGCCTAACACATGCAAGTCGGGCGGTAACAGGAAAGCGCTTGCGCTTTTGCTGACGAGCGGCGGACGGGTGAGTAATGTCTGGGGATCTGCCCGAGGGCGGGGGATAACCACTGGAAACGGTGGCTAATACCGCATAATGTCGCAAGACCAAAGTGGGGGACCTGAAAGGGCCTCACGCCGTCGGATGAACCCAGATGGGATTAGCTGGTAGGTAGGGTAATGGCCTAC